>NZ_JBFBGK010000161.1:0-13005 GCF_040684615.1 Streptomyces sp. NPDC089919 | reverse complement strand
CCTCGGCATGGCGCACGGCGGCCTGTTCGGCGGCGTTCTGGGGTGAGCGGCAAGCGGCGCTCCCCACACATCCCGACCGCCCGCAGGGCACGCGTACGAGGTGTGGGCGGCAGCGCACGGCGACCGCCCGCGGGCACGCGTACAAGGTGCGGCACGGCCGCAGGCGTGCCCGGGGGCGGGGCGGGGGCCCGGGGAGGGGGTCAGGCGTCGTCGAGGCCTTCGGCGGCGCGCTTGGCGCGCAGCTCCGTGATGGCCCGGCGCCGGGCCAGCCGGTGCGTGCGCCGGATCTGCGCCTCCTGGTAGCGCCGCTCGTCCCGCTCGGACTCCGGCAGCACCGGCGGCACCGTCCGCGGCTTGCCCTCGCCGTCGACCGCGGTGAAGACCAGGTACGCCGAGCCCACCTGCGTCGGCGGGGTGGATTCGTTCCACCGCTCGGCCAGCACCCGGACGCCGATCTCCATGGAGCTGCGGCCGGTCCAGTTGCACTGCGCCCGGACGTGGACCAGGTCGCCCACCCGGACCGGCGCCAGGAAGGCCATCTCGTCCATCGAGGCCGTCACGGCCGGCCCGCCGGAGTGGCGACCGGCCACCGCACCCGCCGCGTCGTCCACCAGCTTCATGATCACGCCGCCGTGCACCGTCCCGAGCAGGTTGGTGTCGTTGGCCGTCATGATGTGGCTCAGAGTCGTCCGCGAGGCGGAGGTGGGCTTACCGGCGAGATCGCCCGAAACATCTGTCATGCACCCACCTTAAGTCCGTGACAAAGGCCGCAGCTCTGCAACAGACCGGGTACGAACCCCGACCCGGGCTGTCGGCCGACACGCCCGGCCGGGCATCCTTGACCCATGAACGAATGGCCCGAGGGGCGGACCGAGGACGCGGACGAGCGCTACGGCCGCGGCAGCTCCAGCAACCAGCCGGAGGGCGCCCGGGTCATGCGCCACGTCCAGCGGCCGCAGCAGGCCCCCGGCCAGGCCGCCTCCGGCTGGCCGGAGGCCCCCGGCAGCCGGCGGCCCGTGCCGCCGCAGCAGCCCCCGTACCCCGGCCGGCAGCCCGCGCCCGCCCGCCCCGGCGGCGTGCCCCCGCAGAGCCGCCCGCAGGGCGACACGTACGGCGGCTACGACAGCGGGTACAACACCGGCCAGGTCTACGGCTCCCCGAGCGGCGGCCAGGGCGGCCACGGCGGCTCCGGCGGCCCGGGCGGGCCCGGCGGCGGCCAGGGCGGCACGCCCCGCCCGCAGCGGCCCGTCGACTGGCGCCGCCGGATCAAGATCGGCTCGCTGGTGCTGGTCTCCACGATCGTGGTGGTCTCCGTCGGCACCTACTTCTGGGCCGACTCCAAGGTGCGCCGCGAGGTCGACCTCTCCAAGGTGATCGAGCGCCCCAAGGAAGGCGACTGCACCACCTACCTGATCGTCGGCTCCGACAGCCGCGAGGGCATGTCCGACGAGGAGAAGAAGAAGCTCCACACCGGCTCCGCCGAGGGCAAGCGCACCGACTCGATGATGGTCCTGGCCACCTGCGACAGCGGGAACACCATGGTCTCCCTGCCGCGCGACTCGGACGTGGAGATCCCGTCCTTCGTCGGCTCGGAGTCCGGCAAGAAGTTCCCGGGCCGCGGCCAGCACATGAAGCTCAACGCCGCCTACGCCACCGACGGCCCCGAACTGCTGGTGCGCACCATCGAGTACAACACCGGCCTGCACATCGACCACTACGCCGAGATCGGCTTCGCCGGCTTCGCGAACATCGTCGACGCGCTCGGCGGGGTCGAGATGAACATCGAGAAGGGCTTCAAGGACAAGAAGTCCGGCGCCGACTTCAAGGCCGGCAAGCAGACCCTCAACGGCGAGCAGGCCCTCGCCTTCGTCCGCACCCGCTACGCCTTCGCCGAGTCGGACCTGGCGCGCACGAAGAACCAGCAGAAGTTCCTCGCCGCCCTGGCCAACCAGGCGGCCACGCCCGGCACCATCCTCAACCCCTTCGCCCTGTACCCGATGCTCGGCGCGGGCCTGGACACCCTGATCGTGGACAAGGACATGTCCCTGTGGGACCTGGGCCAGATGTTCTTCGCGATGAAGGGCATCAACGGCGGCGACGGCGTCTCCATGAACATGCCGATCAACGGCGAGCGCGGCGGCAACCTCCTCTGGGACAAGCCCAAGGTCCAGCAGCTGGTCAAGCAGATCCAGAACGACGAGAAGGTCACGGTCACCAGCCGCTGACCGGTCCCGGGCGGAGCACCGAGGGGCGGGCCGGGGACCCGCCCCGCCGGGCTACCCTCGAAAGGTGGCCGGACGGTACGAACCCCTGACGCGGACCACCGTGCGCGGTGGACAGACCCGCGTACCTCCGCCCGCCCCCGCCCCCGCGGGGGACACCGGCGGGAAGACCCGCACCTGGGTGCCGGACGGCCCGCTGGCCCTCGGCCTGGTCCTCGGTCCGCTGCGCCGCGGCCCGGGGGACCCCACCTTCCGCGTCACCCCCGACGGCTCGGTCTGGCGCGCCAGCGCCACCCCCGCGGGCCCCGGCACCCTGCGGGTCCGGGCGCACGGCGGCGAGGTCACCGCGCAGGCCTGGGGCCCCGGCGCCGACTGGCTCCTGGAGGGCCTGCCCGCCCTCCTCGGCGCCGAGGACGACCCCGCGGCCTTCGTCCCCCGACACCGGCTCGTGCACGCCTCGCACCGCCGCCGCCCCGGCCTCCGGCTGGGCCGCACCGGCCTGGTCCTCGAGTCGCTGATCCCCTCCGTGCTGGAGCAGAAGGTCACCGCCGACGAGGCCTACCGCGCCTGGCGGCTGCTGGTCCGGCAGCACGGCACGCCCGCCCCGGGCCCCGCGCCCGCCGGGATGCACGTCATGCCAGACGCCCGCGGCTGGCGCGCCGTCCCCTCCTGGGACTGGCACAAGGCCGGGGTCGACGACAAGCGCGCGGCCACCGTCCTGCGCGCGGCCCGGGTCGCCGCCCGCCTGGAGGAGGCCGCGGCCATGGACCTGCCGCAGGCCGCCGCCCGGCTGGAGCTGGTCCCCGGCATCGGCCCCTGGACCTCCGCCGAGACCCTTCAGCGCAGCAACGGCCACCCCGACGCGGTCACCGTCGGCGACCTCCACCTGCCCGGCATCATCGGCTGGTCCCTGGCCGGGGACCGGGACGCCGACGACGCGGCGATGCTCGAACTCCTCGCCCCGTACGCCGGCCAGCGGCACCGCGCCGCCCGCCTGATCCTGCTCGGCGGCCAGGCCCCGCCGCGCCGCACCCCCCGGATGCCGCGCGGGGACATCGGCCGCCTCTGAGGAGGCCGGCCCCCGGGCGGCTACCGCACCTCGACGAAGGCCTCCGGATCCCGCCCCGGACGCTCCTTCGGCGGCTCGGCGGGCCGCCCGATGGCCACCGCGCCCATCGGCTCCCAGTTCTCCGGCAGGTCCAGCACCCGCCGCACCACGTCCCGGCAGAACATCGTCGAGGACACCCAGGCAGAACCCAGCCGCTCACCGGCCAGCGCCACCAGGAAGTTCTGCACCCCGGCGCCGGTGGCCACCACGAACATCTCCCGCTCGGCCGCGTCCCGTCGGTCGTGCCCGTAGTGGTGCGCGCCGTCCATGACCATGCACGGCACCGCCAGATAGGGCGCGTTGCGCAGCACGTCGCCGCGCCGGACCCGCTGGGCGATCGACTCCTCGGACTTCCCGTCCCGGCGCAGGTCCGCGATCCACGCCTCGCGCATCGCGTCCAGCAGCCCGGTGCGCGCCGCCTCGGACTCCAGCAGCACGAACCGCCACGGGGTCGTGTGGTGCGGGGCCGGTGCGGTGACCGCCGCGGCCACCGCGCGGCGGACCGCGCCCGGGTCCACCGGGTCGTCGGTGAAGGCCCGTACGGTGCGCCGCTGGGTGACCGCCTCCCGGACCGCCTCGGAGGTGCCCAGCCGGAACATGTCGTCGGCCGGGTTCCGCACCAGCTCGCGGGCGGAGCCCTCGCCCAGGACGTGCCCCAGGCCCCGGACCAGCGCCACCGGCAGCCCGCCGGCCTTGCCCTTCACCAGGTCGCCCGCGGCGGCCAGTTCGTCGGCGGTGGCCACTATCGTCGCGTTGAGCGGGTTGCCGTGGGCGTCGGTGCCGCCGCGCAGGTCGTCCAGGACCCGCACCCCGGCCGCGCCGATGGCCACGTCCGTCAACCCGGACCGCCAGGGCCGCCCGAAGGTGTCCGTGACGACCACGCCCACGTCCACGCCCAGCTCCCGGGCCAGCGAGGCGCGCAGCTCGCGCGCCGAGGCGTCGGGGTCCTGCGGCAGCAGCAGGACCGTGCCCGCCTCGGTGTTGGAAGCGTCCACCCCGGCCGCGGCCATCACCAGGCCCTGCCGGTTCTCCACGATCCGCAGGGAGCCCCGCCGGGCCACCACGCGCACGGTCTCGGCGTCGATGGCCGCCTCGCGGGAGTCGGCCGCCAGGATCCGGCCCTCCGCCTTGGAGACGATCTTCGAGGTGACCAGCAGGACGTCCCCGTCCGCCAGGTCCGGCGCCGCCGCGGCGATCAGCGCGGCCAGGTCGTCCCCGGGGCGCACCTCGGGGATCCCGGTCAGCGCCCGCACCGTGTACGCGGGCCCGGGCGCGGCCGTGCCACCGGCCGCGGGAGTGTACGAGGGCGCCGTCACCGCACCTCCTCGGCGAGGGTCAGCGCCTCGTGGGCCATCAGGGTGGTCGCCGCCAGGTCGGTCATCATGAGCGGCACCGCGCGGCAGCGGATCCCGGCGGCCTCGACCTCGGCCACCGCGGCCTCGTCCGCGCTGTCCACCAGCCAGCCGTCCAGCAGTCCGGTGCCGTAGTGCGCGGCCACCGCGGCTGCCGTGGACTCCACGCCGACCGCGGCCAGCACCTTGTCGGCCATGCCGCGCACCGGCGAGCCGCCGACGATGGGGGAGAGGCCCACGACGGGGGCCTCGGCCGCCGCCACGGCCTCGCGGATCCCGGGCACGGCGAGGATGGTGCCGATGGAGACCACCGGGTTGGAGGGCGGGAAGACGATCACGTCGGCCGCGGCGATCGCCTCCAGCACCCCGGGCGCGGGCTTGGCCTGCTCGGCGCCGACCGGGACGACCGCCTGGGCGTCCAGCGAGGCCCGCAGCCGTACCCAGTACTCCTGGAAGTGGATGACCCGGCGCTCGCCGCCCTCCTCGACGGCGACATGGGTCTCCACCCGGTCGTCCGACATGGGCAGCAGCCGGACCCCCGGCTGCCAGCGGTCGCACAGCGCCTCGGTGACCGCGCTCAGCGGGTAGCCGGCGCCGATCATCTGGGTGCGGACGATGTGGGTGGCGAAGTCCCGGTCGCCGAGGCCGAACCAGGTCGGCCCGACGCCGTAGGCCGCCAGCTCCTCCTTGACGGTGAAGGACTCGTCGGTGCGGCCCCAGCCCTGGTCCTCGTTGATGCCACCGCCGAGGGTGTACATCACCGTGTCCAGGTCGGGGCAGACCTTCAGCCCGAAGAGATGGATGTCGTCACCGGTGTTGCCGATGACCGTGATGTCCGCCTCGGGCGCGGCCGCCTTCAGGCCGCGAAGGAAACGGGCACCGCCGATACCGCCTGCCAGAACAACAATGCGCATGCGGACAGTCTGTCAGCAGGGTGCCGACCGCCCGAGGGCCGGTGGGCGGGCGGCCCGCGGGCGGCCGGACCGGGTCAGGCGGTGACGGCGGCGAGGCCGGCCGGGGCGCACTGCCGCGCGACGCTGCCGGGGTGCTGCGCGGTCGCGCCGTGCGGGGCGTCGTGCATCGGCATCTCGGTCAGGCCCGGGAAGTAGACGTGCAGGCTGACGGCCGGTTCGAGGGAGTCGTTGACGACCTCGTGGGCGTAGCCGGGCGCGAACACCCGCTGGCCGCCGGCGGCCAGGATGCGGTGGCCGCGCTCGGTGCGCTCGGTCAGCCGCCCTTCCAGGACGGTCAGGACGCCGGAGGAGGGGCCGTGGTCGTGGCGCCCGCTGCGCTGGCCCGGGACCCAGCTGAGCAGCCAGACCTCGTAGCCGGGGCCTTCGGCCAGGCGGTGGTACCAGCGGGAGGCGGCGTCGTAGCGGACCAGGTGGGCCCACTGGTCGCGGTCCTCGGCGATGGTGCGGGCGAGGCCGGCGAACTCGGCCACGGTGGCGGGGTGCTCCTTGGCGGGCTGGAGCAGGTGCTGGACGGCGAGGATGTCGCCGGCGATCTGGAGGTCGCTGTCGCTGTTCATGCGGGGGTTCCTCGGCAGGAGTGCTGGGCTGTCGGGGTGTCGCGGGACGGCTGCGGGAGCCGGACGGCTACGGGAGCCGGGGGCTCAGAGCCAGGGGGAGAGAAGCCGGACGCTCTGGGGCATCAACAGCAGCAACAGCAACAGCGAACCTGGGCAGCCGCGAGGAACCCACGAATGGGGGTCTCGAGGAAGGCTGCGTTCGCTGACATGGGAACAAGGAGACCGGGCCGGGGGTGCGACTGTCAACCCAATGTCCGGTTTGGGGGAAAAGTTTCACCTCATCCGGTTACTGTGTCCGGAGAAAGGTTTGTGCACCTCTCGCCCGGGCATCTGGCGCTGCAACCCGAGCGGCTGATGGTGCGTCCGTTATGGGTGACGCTGCGGACCAGGCGATGCATGTGGCATGTGTCACGATTTTTGGCGATATGAACACTTTCTGCATAGGTTTGGTTCCGCAGAGTGAATAAGGGGCTCAATAGCAGATCTCGGCTTGACTGCCCCGGATACACACACTTGTAATTTCACTCGTGTCGTTCGGCCGGAATTCGGCCACGGCAGCTCACGGGGACGCGAAGACAGACGAGGGGCGCACATGACCGAGCTGTTTCAGGAACTGCTGGTCGAGGAGGCCGACGAAGAACTCGGATGGCAGGAGCGCGCACTCTGCGCCCAGACCGATCCCGAGTCCTTCTTCCCCGAGAAGGGCGGCTCGACCCGCGAGGCCAAGAAGGTCTGCCTCGCCTGCGAAGTCCGTTCCGAATGCCTCGAATACGCCCTCGCCAATGACGAGCGGTTCGGCATCTGGGGTGGTCTTTCCGAGCGCGAGCGCCGACGGCTGAAAAAGGCCGCCGTCTGAGACGACCCCACGCGCCCGCGCTCCCGCGTGACGGCGCATCGTACGAACCCGAACCACCCCAAGCCACACAAACGCCGCAAGCCGCCCCCGGGTTCGGCCACATCGACCAGCGGTCCGCCTCCTGCACCTTCCCCGCAGGAGGCGGACCGCTTTCTCCGCAGCCGTTAGTGTGGGGCGCTGTCCAGCAGCCTCCGGGGGAGCAGCCACCCCCGGACCCCCAGACTCCGGTCCGGGGGGAGCCCCAGGCCGGAGGGCCCGTACCCCGATGTCCGTGCACAGCCACTCGACGGCTCCCCATCCGTCGGCCGCCCCCGAATTCCCGCGCCACGTCGTCACCGCGGTCCTGGTCGCGCACGACGGCGCCCGCTGGCTGCCCCAGGCGCTCGCCGGCCTGCTCGGCCAGGAACGCCCCGTGCAGAACCACGTCGCCGCCGACACCGGCAGCGCCGACGACTCCGCCCGGCTGCTCGCCGAAGCCCTCGGCGACGACCGCGTCCTGCACCTGGCCCGCCGCACCGGCTTCGGCGCCGCCGTCGACGAGGCCGTCCGCATCGCCGGGACGCTCACCCCCGAGGAACTTCCATACCTCAAGCGCCCCAGCGGCTGGGACCCGGTCAGCCGGACCTGGAACGACGACGCCTACGACCTCCCCGAACTCCCGCACGGCGAACCCGTGCAGTGGCTCTGGCTGCTCCACGACGACTGCGCCCCCGCCCCCGACGCCCTCGCCGAACTCCTGCGGGTGGCCGAGGAGAACCCGGAAGCCGGCGTCATCGGCCCCAAGCTGCGCGGCTGGTACGACCGCAAGCAGCTGCTCGAGACCGGCGTCACCATCGCGCACAGCGGCCGCCGCTGGACCGGCCTGGACCGCCGCGAACAGGACCAGGGCCAGCACGACCAGGTCCGCCCCGTCCTCTCCGTCTCCACCGCCGGCATGCTGATCCGCCGCGACGTCTACGAAGAGCTCGGCGGCTTCGACCGCCGGCTGCCCCTGATGCGCGACGACGTCGACCTGTGCTGGCGCGCCCACGCCGCCGGCCACCCCGTCCTCGTCGCCCCCGACGCCGTGTTGCGGCACGCCGAGGCCGCCGCCCGCGAACGCCGCCCCATCGACTGCGCCGGCCGCTCCGTCGCCAGCCCGCACCGGGTCGACAAGTCCGGCGCCGTCTACACGATGCTGGTCAACACCCGTGGCCGGGCCCTGCCCTACGTCTTCTTCCGGCTGCTCCTCGGCACCCTGCTGCGCACCCTCGCCTACCTCGTGGGCAAGGCCCCCGGCCAGGCCGTCGACGAGGTCCGGGGCCTCTTCAACACCCTGCTGCGCCCCGGCCGGATCCTGGCCGCCCGGCGCCGCCTGCGCTCCTCGGTCCCGGCCGCCGAACTCCGCCCGCTCTTCCCGCCGCCCGGCGCCACCCTGCGGGCCACCGTCGAACAACTCGCCGGATACGTCGGCTCCGGCGCCGACCAGGAGACCGGCAACGCCGGCCGGCACGGCGCCGTCGAGTCCGGACCCGGCGGCGACGACGCCGACTTCCTCGAGATCGAGCAGTTCGCCCGGCTCAAGCGGATCGCCCGCAAGCCCGCGCCCGTCCTGTTCGCCGTCCTCCTGATCGTCTCCCTCACCGCCTGCCGGGCCCTGCTCAGCGGCGGCTCCCTCATGGGCGGCGCCCTGCTGCCCGCCCCCGCCGGCGCCACCGGGCTCTGGTCCTCGTACCTCGGCGAATGGCATCCGGTCGGCACCGGCGGCACCGCCACCGCACCGCCCTACCTCGCCGTCCTCGCGGCCGTCTCCAGCCTGCTCCTCGGCAGCCCCCAGCTCGCCCTGACCCTGCTGCTGGTCTGCTCCGTCCCGCTGGCCGGCCTCACCGCCTACTTCGCCTCCCGCCCGCTGGTCGAGTCCCGGCTGCTGCGCGCCTGGGCCGCCATCGCCTACGCCTTCCTGCCCGCCGTCACCGGCGCGCTGGCCGGCGGCCGGCTGGGCACCGCCGTCCTCGCCGTCCTGCTCCCGCTGATGGCCCGCGCGGCCGTCGCCGCGTACGGCCTCGGCGACGAGGACGGCGCCAAGGGCAGCTGGCGCGCCCTGTGGACGCTCACCCTGCTGCTCACCCTCGCCACCGCCTTCACCCCCGTGGCCTGGCCGCTGGCGGCGGTGCTCGGCCTCGGCGCGCTGGTGCTGCGCCGCGGTGAGCTCAAGACCTTCGCGCCCCGGCTGCTCGCCCAGCTCGCCACCCCGCTGCTGGTCCTCGCCCCCTGGTCGCTGGACCTCCTCACGCACCCGGCCGCCCTGCTGCGCGAGGCCGGCCTCCCGTACGGCAGCGGCGCCGCGAGCGCCCTCGACCTGCTCGGCATCAGCCCCGGCGGCCCCCGGACCGCCGGCGGGCTGCTGCTCGTCGGCATCGTGCTGGCCGCCCTCGCCGCCCTGCTCCGCGAGGAGCGCGGCTTCGCCGTCCGCACCGCCTGGGCCGTGGCCCTCACCGGCCTCGGCTTCGCCGTCCTGGTCAACCACTCCGGCTGGGCCGGCCCCGCCACCCTCGTCTACGGCATCGCGCTGCTGACCGCCGCCGCCGTCGGCGCCGAGGGCGCCCGCGAGCGGGTCGCCGCCCAGAGCTTCGGCTGGCGCCAGCCGGCCGCCGCCCTGATCGCCCTCGCCGCGGTCGCCGGACCGCTGCTGGCCGCCGCCGGCTGGATGTTCACCGGCGCCGCCGGCCCGGTGGAGCGCCGCGACCCCGTCCAGGTACCCGCCTTCGTCGCCGAGGAGAGCCACACCCGCGACCAGGCCCGCACCCTCGTGCTCGGCGGCGACTCGCCCGCGAAGGTCGCGTACACCCTCGTCCGCGGCTCCGGCGGCCACCTCGGCGACGCCGAACTCGCCGCCGCCGACGGCAGCGACCCGCGCCTCGACAAGGTCGTCTCCAACCTGGTCGCCGGCTCCGGCGCCGACCAGAGCGCCCAGCTCGGCGCCTTCGCCATCCGCTACGTCCTGGTCCGCGACGGCGCGCCCCAGCAGGTCGGCCGGGTCCTCGACGCCACCCCGGGCCTGTCCCGGCTCAGCCAGCTCGACGGCAGCGCCCTGTGGCGGGTCGACCGCCAGGTCGCGCGGGCCGTGATCGTCTCCGGCAAGCCCGGGGACGACCCGGTCCCGGTCGCCTCCGGAGCCGTCGGCGCCCGCACCGAACTGCCCGCCGGCCCGGCCGGCCGGGTCCTGCGCATCGCCGACACCTCCGCGCCCGGCTGGACCGCCACCCTCGACGGCCGCGCCCTGAAGAAGAAGACCGTCGACGGCTGGGCCCAGGGCTTCGAACTGCCCACCGAGGGCGGCCGGCTGGACCTGTCCTACCAGGACTCCGTCACCCACACCGGCTGGCACTGGGCCCAGGGCTCGCTCGCCGTCCTGCTGCTGGTGATGGCCCTCCCCGGCCGCCGCCGCGAGCTCGACGACGACCTCCCCGAGGAGGAGGCCCCGGTGCCGGCCCAGGACGCCCCCGGCACCGGCCGCCGGGCCCGCCGGCTGCGCGCCGAGGAGGCCCCGGCCGCCACCGAGGAGGCCTACGGACAGCAGGCCGACCCGTACGCGGCCGACCCGGCCGCCGCCGACCCCTTCGCGGACCTGCCGGCCGAGGGCCACCCGGGCGTGCCCGCCCAGCCCTCCTACGGCGAGTGGGACACCCCCGCCCCGGCCTACGCCGAGCAGCCCGGCACCGGCTACCCGGCGCAGTACCCGTACGACGGCCAGGGCGGCGGCTACGACCACGGCCAGGGGACCGGCTACGACGGCCAGGGGACCGGCTACGACCAGGGGCAGCCGGGCTACGACCCGGGCCAGGGCGCCGGCTACGACCCGGGCGCCGGCTATGACCAGGGCCAGGGCTACCCCGGCTACGGCACCGGGTACCCGCAGGCGTACGGCGAGCAGCCCCAGGGCGGCTACCCGGCCCCCGGCCACCGGCCGGACGGCACCGGGTACGACGGCCAGGCCGCCCCGTACGAGAACTACGACGGCTACGACGGCTACGAGGGCCACCACCAGCCGGGCCACGACGACCGGCGTCCCGACGGGAGCAACCAGCAGTGAAGCGCGCACCCCTGACCCTCGCCGCCGTCACCGCGGCCCTCGCGGCCCTCACCGGGGCCGCGACCCTCGCCGCCCCGGCCGGGACCGCCGGCGACGGCGGCAAGGCCGCCGTCCGGCTGCCCGTCGAGCGCTCCGCCCTGCTCTGCCCGCCGCCCAGCGGCTCGGACATCGCGGAGACCACGTACACCTCGGTCACGCCGAAGGGCGAGAGCGCGCAGGGGGCCGGCGCCGGCAGCGCGCAGCTCCTGACCGCCGACGCCAAGCACGCCCCGAAGCTCACCCTCAAGGAACCCGGCAAGCCCGTGGCGGCCACCGCCTCCGGCGCCGAGGTGCCCGCGCTGGCGGGTGCCGCCGAGGGCGTGCTGGCCCCCGGCTGGGCCGCCCAGCAGACCACCGTGGTCTCGGTGGGCTCGGCCCGGGGCGTGCTCGGCGCCGCCTGCACCGCGCCGGACACCGACTTCTGGTTCCCCGGCGCGAGCACCGCCAAGACCCGCCAGGACTACCTGCACGTCACCAACCCGGACGACTCCGCCGCCGTGGTCGACGTGGAGCTCTTCGGCCCCGACGGCTCGCTGAAGTCGGACAGCGGCGCGGGGGAGGGCATCCCGGTCCCGGCCCGGTCCTCCGTCCCGGTGCTGCTCTCGACGCTGACCTCGGCCCCGGTGGCCGACCTGACCGTGCACGTCACCACCCGCACCGGCCGGGTCGGGGCCTCCGTCCAGGTCCAGGAGGACGGCACGGGCTCCGACTGGCTGCCGGCCGCGGCCGACGCCGGGCCGTCCGTGGTCCTGCCGGGCATCCCGGCCGACGCGACCTCGGTACGGCTGGTCGCCTTCGCCACCGGCGAGGACGACGCCGACCTCACGCTCAAGCTGGCCGGCCCGACCGGCTCGATCACCCCGGCGGGCAACGAGGAACTGCACGTCAAGTCGCGGATGACGGCCAGCGTCGAACTCAAGGACCTGACCCGCGGCGAGGCCGGCTCGCTGCTGCTCGTGCCCTCCGAGCCGGGGCACCGGGCCCCGGTCGTCGCCGCGCTGCGGGTGGTCCGGGGCAGCGGCGCCAAGCAGGAGATCGCCTTCATCCCGGCCGCCGCGCCGGTGGGCGCCCGCGCCACCGCGGCGGACAACCGCGCCACCGGCGGCACGCTCTCGCTCACCGCGCCGGGTGCGGACGCGACCGTGAAGATCACGGCCGGTGCCGGCACGCAGGCCGGCGAGCCGGCCACCAAGACGGTCACCGTCAAGGCCGGCACGACCGTGGCCCTGCCGTCCCCCGTCCCGGCGGCCCTGAAGGGCTCCTACGCCCTGACCGTCGAGACGCAGTCCGGCGGCCCCGTCTACGCCGCCCGCACCCTGGCCCTCCCGGCCGAC
Source organism: Streptomyces sp. NPDC089919 (assembly GCF_040684615.1). Lineage (NCBI taxonomy): Bacteria > Bacillati > Actinomycetota > Actinomycetes > Kitasatosporales > Streptomycetaceae > Streptomyces > Streptomyces sp. NPDC089919. Next base: position 491 of record NZ_JBFBGK010000161.1, on the reverse strand, counting down.
GGCATCCCCATGTTCACCATCCAGCTCCTCGCCGACGACCACAGCACGGTAGCCGTCCCCGAAGCCACCCAAAACCTCACAGTCCTCCAAAACTGACCCCCAACCCGCTGAGCCGCCCGGCCCCCCTGGCCCGGCCCCGACGCCCGGCCCGCCCGGGCCCCTCCGGCCCGGCCCCGACGCCCGGCCCGGCCGGGCCCCTCCGGCCCCGCGGCCTCGGCGGCCCGGCCTTCGGCCAACTCAGGCCGGGAGCCCGCCGGACCGGCCTGGCGGCCCTTGAGCCAGCCGGGTCCCCGGCATACCCAGCCCCGCCGGCCCGCGGGACTGGCCCCGCGGCCCTTGAGCCGGCCAGGTTCCCGGCATACCCAGCCCCGCCGGCGTTTGAGGCGCGGGGTCCGGGGCGGAACCCCGCGTACCCAGCCCCGCCGGCGTTTGAGGCGACCGTCGCGCAGCGGCGGTGCGGGCCCACCGGGCGGCACCCGCCGTGCCAACCC
>NZ_JBFBGK010000160.1:0-13334 GCF_040684615.1 Streptomyces sp. NPDC089919 | reverse complement strand
CAGCGGACGCCGGCTGGTGCCGATCCTGAGCGCCTTCGCGGGCGTGGGGATGGGCGTGGTCTTCGGAGTGGTCTGGCCGACCGTGGGGTCCGGGTGAGCATCCGCAGGGCGTCGTCCTCGTGCTTGCCGGCCTCCTCCATCCGCCCCAGCAGCCGCAGGTCCGCGGCGAGGGAGATCTGGGCGCTGAGCACCATCGGGTGCTCGCCGCCGAGGACGGACTCGGCGGTCCGCAGGGTGTCGCGGCTGAGGTCGGCGGCGTCGTCGAGGTGGCCGGTGATGTTGCGGCAGCCGGCGGCGTTGAGGGCGCAGCCCAGCGTCCAGGGGTGCCGCTCGCCGACCGCCCCGCGCATCCCGACCAGGGCCTGCTCGCACAGGCTCAGGGCCTCCTCGCGCTCGCCCTGCGCGCGCAGGACCAGGCCCAGGTTGCCGACCGTGCCGATGCTGTACGGGTGGGCCAGGCCCAGTTGGCCCTGGTAGCCGCGGACCACGTCCTCGGAGATCTGCCGGGCCTCCTCGATGTCCCCGTACTCGCGCAGGTAGGTGGCGTAGTCGGAGGCGACCATCAGGGTCCAGGGGTAGTCGGCGCCGAAGACCCGGGTGGAGCGCTCCAGGGCGCCCTTGAGGCGGGCGCCGGCGCCGGGGATGTCGCCGGAGCGCCGCAGGCACAGGCCCAGGTTGTGCTCGGCGCGCAGGGTCTGCGGGTGGTTGGCGCCCAGCACCTGGCTGTTGAGCCGCAGGCCCTGTTCCTGGCGGGTCAGGGCCTCGCGGTAGCGGCCCATCAGGCGCAGGTTCATGGCGCAGGCGATGCCGGAGCTGAGGGTGGCGATGTGCCGGACCTTCAGGACGCGTTCGCGGCGGCGCAGGGTGTCCAGGTCGAGGTCGTAGGCCTCCTGGTAGCGGCCGAGCAGGCGCAGCGAGGCGGCGAGGTTGTTCTGTTCGTTGAGGGTGGTCGAGTCGTCCTCGCCGAGCAGTTCGCGGTAGGCGTCGAGGATCTGCTCGAAGAGTTCCCGGGCGTGCTCGAACTTGGCGATCCGCAGCATCACCCCGCCGTGCGAGCTGAGCGCGCGCAGGGTCTCCAGGTCCCGCTCGCCGCGCTCGGCGGTGAGGCGTTCGACCCGGGTGCGGCTCAGCGCCTCGGCCTTCTTGAAGTGGCCGAGCATCCGCAGGGCGCCGCCGTAGTGGTAGCTCAGTTCGTGGACCTGCTCGTGGTCCTCGCCGAGCATGGCCCGCCAGGCGGCGTCGGCCTGCTCGGACAGGCGCAGGCAGGTGCGGTACTCGCCGCTGAGCATCAGGTAGCGCAGGCAGTGCAGCAGGAAGTTCTGGATCCGCGGGTTGGTGCTGGTGATCACCCCGGCCGGTTCCAGGTGCGGGATCAGCTCGGCGTAGCGCGGCCAGCGGCGGGAGTCGGAGGGCCGGCCGGGGTCGGCGGCGGCCAGCACCTGGCGGACCGCCCGGGCCAGCGGGACGGCCTCCTCCTCGCCGAGGTTGTCGCGGACGATGTTGTGGACCATGCGGTGCAGCTGGACGGTCTCCAGCCCGCCGCCGCCGTCCTCGACCGGCAGGTCGGAGTACTCGAGGCGGACCACGGAGAACTGCACGAGCTTGTTGAGCGCGGCGTTCCACCGGATCTGGTCGTTGATGAGGCCGGCGAGCTGTTCGGGGACGTCGTCGGCGGGGAACTCGCGCAGCAGCCGCAGCGGCACCGGGCCGGGGGCGAAGAAGACGAACAGCCGCAGCAGGGCCAGGGCGTCGGGGTAGTTCTCCCGGACGTTGTTGAGCAGTATCGCCAGCGCGGTGGGGAAGGGCAGCGGGTAGTCGTCGGAGACGGTGACGGCCTCGTGGGAGTCGAGCCGGCGGCGCAGCAGCGAGAGGTACTGGCCGACGGTGATCGGGGAGGCGGCGAGCCAGCCGGCGGTCTGGTCGAGGGCGAGCGGGTAGTCCTCCAGGGCCTCGGCGAGCTGGTCGGCCTCGGCGGCGCTGAGCCGGGTGGCCCGGCGCCGGATGAAGGTGATCGACTCGGGGCGGGCGTAGAGGGGGACCTCGACCAGGTTGGTGTGCCGGGCGGCCCATTCGCGGTTGCGGGAGGTGATGATCACGTCGCCGGAGCCGGAGGGCAGCAGGTCGGTGAGGTCGTCGGGGTTGTCGCAGCCGTCGAAGACCAGCAGCCAGCGGCCGTACGGGGTGCCCCGGCGCAGCGCTTCGAGGGTGGCGCGGATCTGCTCGCCGTAACTGCCGGTGCCCAGTGGCAGGCCGAGGGCGGTGGCCAGGTCGGCCAGCCGCTCGCGCAGGGTGGGCCGGTCCTCGGCGGGCACCCACCAGACGACGTCGTACTCGGAGGCGAAGCGGTAGGCGTACTCGGTGGCGACCTGCGTCTTGCCGACGCCGGAGAGGCCGAGGAGCGTGACGGTGGAGGCGCCGGGCGGGGCCTCGGTGAGGGCTTCGCGGAGCGTGCCGATGACGTCGTTGCGGCCGGTGAAGCGGGGGTTGCGGCGCGGTACCCGGCCCCAGACCTCGGGCGGGTCGTTGGGGAAGCGGGGGCCCCGGCGGCCGGTCTCGGCGCCGATCCGGTCGGTGGGCAGGCCGAGCCGGCGCAGCACCCGGTACTCGGCCTCGTAGGCGTCCAGGCCCCAGAGCTCGACGTGTTCGAGGGCGGCGGTGCCGACCGGCATGGGGAGGTCGGTGAGGCTGACGGCGGCGAACCGGCCGGGATGCCGGCCGGTGACGGTCCGCAGGGCGTGGTTCCACTCCTCCTCGGTGCGGGCGGCGCCGGAGAAGTACCGCTCGCTGAGGACCAGGATGACCTTGCCGCTGGCCAGGGCGAGGTCGTCGAGGGCTTCGAGGATGTCCAGCCCGCTCTGCGGGTCCCAGCGCTGGAGGGTGGCGCGGTGGCCGTGTTCCTCCAGGCGGTGGGCGATCCACGCGGCCCAGGGGCGGTTGAAGCCCGCGAAGCTGATGACGAAGTGCTGGGCAGCGCCTTCGCGGTCCTGTCGGCTACCGGTCATGCGGCCGTCTCCCTGGGATGCGGGGCGTGGACGGGGGGAGGCTCGATCAGCGGGGTGCAACGGGGGGAAAGATACCGCAGGTCACGATCGGTCAACCCGGCGTGACCGGCGCGAGTTGGGGGTGTGCGGCCAGCCAGGCGCGCCGCTCGCGGTCCAGGGCGGCGCGGGCGGTGGCGTACTGGCCGCCGGGCGGTGGCAGCTCGTCCATGGCCCGCTCGGCCTCGGCCATGGCGGCGGTGAACTCGCGTCCGGCCGGGGTGAGTTGGCGGGACTCCTGGAGGGCCGGCAGGACCGCGGCCACCTGTGCGCGGTAGCGGGCGTGCGCGGCCCAGGCGGCGCGGGCACCGTAGAGGGCGGCCCGCTGCCAGTACCGGGCCAGCGCCAGGTGGGCGTAGGTGCCGTGCAGAAGTCCCTCGAACGGGCGCGGGTCACTGCGCCAGGGAGCCCAGTGCCGGGGCGTGCGGTCGGCGGTGTGCAGGGCGAGGAGGTCGCCGAGGACGGCGAGTTTGCCGTGCTGGATCTCGTGGACCAGGGTGGCGGCGAGGGCGGGCGGGGACTGCACCCGGACGAGCACCGAGCCGGGGGCGGCGGGCTGGGTGGCGCCGGTGGACCGGCAGGCCCCGGCCAGCGGCACGATCGAGCGCAGCAGCCCGGCGGCCTCCCCGGCACGGGCCGGGTCGTACCGGTCGAGCAGGGTGAGCGCGGCGGACCACTGGGCGTCCCAGCGGCGGTGGCCGCGCGGGGTGAGCCGGCGGGCCGGCCGCAGCTGGGCGGGCGGCCCGGCGGTGGCCCGGTACGGATCGAGGTCGTCGAGTGCGGTGTGCCCGCCGGGCAGCGCGTGCAGCGGCAGGGCCGCGGGGTCGGCCGGGTCCCAGGCGCCCTCGGTGAGGGTGACCGGGCCCGGCCGGGCCGGCCGCAGCAGCCCGAGCGTGGGCAGTACCAGGCGGCCCTGCACCGGGCGCAGCACGGACTTGAAGGAGATCCCGGCCCGGAGCGCGGCGGCGGCCGCGAGGGCGCCGAGGTGCCCGAGGTCGGGGGCGGGCGCCCGGCCGCCGGGGGCGTGCAGCCGGCGCAGGGTCTCCTCGGCCCAGACGCCGGTGGCCGGGTAGTGCAGCACGTCCCGCACGGCGGCGGGATCCTGCCGCTCGGCCTCTTCGAGCAGCGCCCAGTGCTCGGCGGACTCGGTACCGGGAGCCGCGTCGAGGATGGCACGCAACAACAGGAGCCGCTTGCTGCGACGCACCTCCCCCAGCAGCCGCGCACCCTCCGCACTGGGCTCGGTACTGGCCAGCGCCCGCAACACGTCGGGAGCCGCGATCAACGGCCCGGGCCCCCCGGTCACGAGACCACCCCCTGAACGTCCGTACGCAGACCGAGGCCGTCCGCGGTGTGCGGGGGAGCCGCTTGACGGGGGTGGCAGGCTGGTCCGGAGGCAGGCCCGGGCCGGGGATCGCCGCAGGCGACGGGCGAAGCCCGGTTGTCCCCGGGGTGGGCCTGCCGCAGGGCCTGCGGGCCGCCCCCGTCAAGCGGCGAGGGGCCCCGCACACCGCGGACGGCCGCCCCGGCCCCGCCCACGGCAGCGTGCAAAGCCCCCGCGATGTGCCGTATCAAGACCTGGAGGTCGGCGCAGTACACGGAGGGCTCCCGGAACCCCTCCCCCGCCCGGTACCGGTGCGCATAGAGTCCGCCGCCGCAGACGGCGAGCAGTTCGCAGGCGCGGCAGTCGTCGGCCAGGGCGGCCGGGCCGAGCTGGCGGGCCACCATCCCGGGGTGGTCGAGGAGTTCGTCGAAGCTGTGGGTGGCCAGGTGCATGCCGGTCGCGGCGGCCCCTTCGTAGGCGGACTTGAGGGAATCGGCCTGCTCCAGGCTGCCGTCGGTCTCGACGACGGCGGTGGCGACCGGGTCGGTCCCCAGCGCCTCGCTGGCCCCGGGCAGTCCCAGCAGCAGCGCGATGACCTCCTCGAAGAGCCGGATGCGGGTGCGCCGCGCGGGCTCGCCCCACCACTGGTCGAAGACCCGGACCAGCCAGTCGCCGTACGGGGTGGCACCGGGCCGGGCACCCGGTGGCGGGGTGGACCAGTTGGCCAGCGGCAGCAGCAGGCCGACCGAGGGCGGCGCGAAGGCCAGCAGCGAGCGGTAGGTCTCGACGGGGTCCTGGGCGAGGTCGACCACGCAGAGCACTCCGGCGTAGCTCTCGGGCCGCGCGGCCAGCAGGGCCAGGCCCCGGGCGGTGGCGGCGAAGGAGGGGCGGCCGGTGTGGTCCACCCGGCGGGTGTTGTGGGCGGGCAGCCCGCCGTCGAGGCTGACGCCGACGGTGATGCCGGCGGCGGCCAGGGCGTCCAGCCGGCGCGGGGTGAGCAGGGTGGCGTTGGTCTGCACGGTGGCGGTGACCTCGGTGGCCGGGTCCAGGGCGGCCCGGATCCGCCGCACGGGGGCGGCGACCGAGGCGGCCGGGGCGAGCAGGGGTTCGCCGCCGTGCAGGACCAGGTCGATCCGGGTCAGGCGGTGCGCCCCGGCGTGTTCGGCGATCCGCCGGGCGGCCAAATCGGTGGTGGTCCGGGACATCCGCGCGGGGCGGGTCCGCCAGCTCTGGTCGGCCATCGCGTACACGTAGCAGTAGGTGCAGGCGAGGTTGCAGCGGCTGTGCGTCTTGAGGACGAACTGCCGCAGCGGGCTGGGGCGGTGGCCGGCGGCGCGCAGGGCGGGGACGTCGAGGCGGGCGTAGGGCCAGGGGGCGTGGCGGCGGTGCACGCCGGGGGCACCCTCCTGGCTGGTCCTGGGCCTCATCGGCTGTTCCTCCCTGCGGACGTTCCATCCCTGCCCGGCGGATGCGAACGGCTAACGGCGGAAAGCGGTCAACGAACGGCCCATTACGACGCCTTCTGGTCGTAGTTGTTCAAGACGTCGGCGGGGTGGGTGACCCGGTCCACCAGCGCCTCGATCACCTCCGCCAGGACCGCGTGGTCGATCCCGCGCAGCGCGGTCAGCTCCAGCCCGGACAGGTCCGGCAGCAGCCCCCGGCACGGCCGCGCGGCCGTCTCCCGATCGCTCGTCACCATCGCTCACTCATCCCCCTCCTGTGCTCCTCCGGCCGCCGTCCGGCGACCCCCCGCGCACACGGTCCACTCCCTTTTCCCCGGCCCCGGCCACCGGAAACGGCGCTCAGAGGGAGCCACCGAGGGCACGCACCCGCGCACGGACCGCCGCCCGCCGGGCCCCGGCGCCGTCCGCCGGGCCGTCCGCCGCCTCCGGGCCGAGCCGCTGCCACAGCTCCAGGGCGTCCCGGTAGGCCTCCAGCGCGGCCCGCGGCCGCTCCAGCCGCTCCAGCACCCCGCCCCGCAACTCCTGTACCCGGGCGGCCAGTTCCAGCGCCGTGCCCTGACGCTCCGCGCGGTCCGCGGCCAGCGCCGCGCGCCAGGCCCGGCGGTAGGAGTCCGCGGCCCGCTCCAGCCGGTCCGGGGTCTTGGTGTGGGCGTGGATCTCCTGCTGGACGTCGCCGTGCTCGCGCCAGGCCCGGGCCTGCTCCAGCGGGCCGCGGCTGTGCCGGGCCGCCAGTTCCAGCAGGTACTCGGCCTCGCGCAGGTCGACCAGGTCGGCCTCGTAGCCGTGCCGCAGCCGGAGCCCCGCGGCCAGCCGGCGCAGCCGGGGGCCGGCGCGGTCGTCGGACTGCGGGACCGCAGCCCGGCTCTCCCGCAGCACCTTGACCGCGGCCGAGGCGAACCGCCGGCCGTCCGCGGCCCGGGCCCGCTCCAGCAGCACCTCCCCCCATTCCGGGAGGAGTTCGCCGTACACCCGGGCGTCCCGGGAGACCAGCCGGCGGGCCCGGCCGTAGGCCTCGGCCGCCGCCTCCAGCGCGGCCGGGTCGCCGTCGCGCGCGTACCGCGCCCGGTGCACCCGGGCCAGGCAGAGCAGCGCGGCCAGCCGCAGCTCGGGGTCCCCGGCCGCCTCCGCCACCGCCGCGTCGAGCTGGCCGGGGGCCTCGTCCAGCCGGTCCGGCAGGTACCGCAGCGCCTCGGCCAGGTCCAGCCGCGCCCGGGCGCGCGCCCGCGGCCGGCCGTCCCGGTCGCCCGGCGGCAGGCCGGCCAGGCCCGCGGCCAGCCGGGCGGCGGCGCGGCGGGCCGGCCCGGTGCGGGCCGCCGGGTCCGGCTCGCGGGCCGCCAGCGCCAGCAGGACCCGGCCCACGGCCAGGTCCAGCCGGTGCCCGGGCACCGGCCCGGCCGCCTCGTACTCCTCCAGGGCCGCCAGCGCCTCGGCCAGCGGCGCCGGGTCCCCGCGCAGCCCGGCCAGCCGGGTCAGCGTCCGGGCCCGGCGCACCACGCAGTCCAGCCGCAGCTCCGGCGCCACCCCGGGCACCGCCCCCACCACGGCGAACTCCCGGTCCGCCGCGGCCAGCAGCTCGGCCGCCGCCCCCGGCGCGGCCGCCAGCGCCGGGTCGGCGGCCCGCTCGTACAGCACCCGGCCGAGCACCGCCCGGGCCCGCACCATGCCGGGCAGGTGGGCCACCCCGCGCGCCGCCCGCTCGGCCTCCGCCAGCAGCTCCGGGTCCCGTTGCAGCCGCCACAGCCGCAGCAGCGCCCGGGCCAGCTCGTACTCGGCCTCGCCCGGGTCCTGTTCGGGCCCCGGCGGGGCCGCGCCGGCCCGGCGCAGCAGCGTCACCGCCTCGTACAGCGCGTGCTGCTGGCCGTCCCGGTCGAAGGCGGCGAGCCGGGCCCGGGCGGCGGCGACCAGCGGGTCCCGGCCGGGCCCGGGCCGCGGCGGACCGGTCTCGGGGCCCGGCCCCGGCTCGGTCTCCGGCGCGGGCAGGTACCGCCGCACCACCCGCGCGGAGACCTGGGCGAAGGCGCCCGGCAGCCGGGCGGCGGGCAGCCGGACGGGCGCCTGCGACCCGGTCCCGGGCAGCTCGGCGCCGGTGAGCTGGGCCACCGCGATGGCCGGGAAGTTCCGCACGCCCGGGCCGAAGTGCTGGACGACGTACTCCGAACAGTGCTTGAGGACCAGCGCGGCCTCGTCCCGGCCCAGCGGTCCCAGCAGGACGTCCTGGACGCCCTCGACGAACTCGTACCACTCCCCCGGGACCGGGCCGCTGCGCCGCAGCAGCCCGCTGAGCAGCACCTCGGCGAGGTCGGAGGGCTCCGAGCCGGGCAGCATCGTGCGCTGGACCAGCCGCATCACCGGCAGGTTCAGCGGGGTGGCGGCCAGGTAGACGGCGAGCTGCACGGCCCGCGGGGCGGCCGAGGAGCGGAACCGGCGGACCAGTTCGCGCGGCGGCCGGGCGGCCCGGGGCGGCGGCAGCGGCACCGCCGGGTGGTCGGCCAGCACCCGGCCCACCTCGGCCGGCACCGCCCGGTCGCCCAGCCCGGCCAACAGCCGCGCCCAGGCGCCCAGGGCGGGCGCGCTGGGCGGCAGCACGGGGATGGCCAGCCCGGCGCCCGCCTCCCGGGGGCGGGCCGGCCGGTCGGGGGTGAAGCGCAGCGGTCCGGCCGGGTCCTCGGTGCGGGCCAGCACGCCCCGCTCGGTGGGCAGCCAGGTCCGGCTCCACAGCCGCTGCGGCAGCGGCTGGACGATCACGGAGGGCGTGCACTGGGTCCACCGGTGCAGCAGCCGCTGCGCCCGGCCCTCCCGCCAGACCGGTCCCGCGCAGTCGCTGACCACCATCGTCAGCCCCCGGCCGGTGGGGTCGCGCAGCTGGTCGGCGGAGTGCAGGGCGGTCTGGGCCGACGGGCCCCGGCCCAGGGCGGCGCCGCCGTCCGGCAGCCGGTGCAGGTGGTGCACCTGGACGTCCCGGAAGGCGCCCAGCCGCTCGCAGACCGCGCGCAGTTCGTCGAAGAGGTCCCGCCAGACCGCCATCGACGGCGAGGCGTCGAGCACCAGCCGCAGGGTGGTCTCGCGACGGCGCTCGGGCCGCATGACGGGGATGACCAGGCCCAGCGCGCGGGCACTGGCCTCCGCGGTGGCGGCCTCGTCCAGCACCTGCCGGACCGGGGGTGCGGGCGGCCGGCGCCGCTGGAGGGCCCGCAGCGCCCGCTGGACCTCCAGGATCCGCGGCAGCGCGGCGGCGGCCGGCACCCGGACGGGCAGCGCGCGCCCGGGCGGCGGCCCGTCGGGGGCGTCCGGTCCGCCCGGGGCGCCGGGCGGGTGGATGCCGTACGAGGGCTCCGGCGCGGGCGGCGCGGCGGGGGCCGGCGGCGGGGCGGGCGGGGCGGCGCCGGGCCCGGGCTCCGCCTCCTCCGCACCGGTCGGCCGGGGCGGCGCCGCGGGCCGCCCCCGCGGGCCGGGCCCGGTGCGGGCGGCCAGCCAGAGCGCGTCGGCCAGCTCCTCGGCGGAGGGGTCGAGCCCGCCGCCGCGCAGCAGCCCGACGAGGGTGCGGAGTTCGGGGGCGGGCTCCGGGCCGGGTGCGGGGGACGCGGTCATCGGGCTCTCACCGGGAGCGGTCGAGGCGCTGGATGAGCAGGTCGGCCAGGTCCTCGCGGGTGGGCGGGGCGGCGTGGTGGGTGAGGTAGATGGCGTTCAGGAGCTGGTCGGCGGCGACCAGTTCGGTCTGCGAGCGGCTCAGGAACTCCCGGATCAGGTCGGCGCCGGCCCGCGCCGCCTCCTCGCCGAGGTGGGCGGCGACCATGGTGGCCAGCCGCTTCTCGCCGGGCGGTCCGAGCTTGAGCTGGATGCAGCGGCGCAACAGGGCGGCGGGGAAGTCGCGTTCGCCGTTGCTGGTGAGGATGATGAAGGGGAAGGCCCGGCAGCGGACCCGCCCGTCGCGGACCGTCACCTTCGCGCCGTCGTCCGTCAGCACCTGCACCTCGGGCTCCAGGTCGGCCACCCGCTCCAGCTCGGGCAGCGCGAACTCGCCCTCCTCCAGGACGTTCAGGAGGTCGTTGGGCAGGTCGATGTCGCTCTTGTCGAGCTCGTCGATGAGCAGCACCCGGGGCCGCTCGGTGGGCAGCAGTGCGGTGCCCAGCGGGCCGAGCCGGACGTACTTGCCGATCCCGGGCGCCCCGGCCGCCGCGCCGCTGCCGGCGGCGAGCTGGACGTCCTGGAGCCGGGCGATGGCGTCGTAGCGGTACAGGCCCTCCTGGAGCACGGTCCGGGAGACCACCGGCCAGCGCAGCACCCGGCCCAGTCCGAGCTCGTGGGCGACCGCGTGCGCCAGGGTGGACTTGCCGGTGCCGGGGTGGCCGGTGACCAGCAGCGGGCGGCGCAGGTAGAGGGCGGCGTTGATGGCCTCGAGCTCGTCGGGCTCGGGGCGGTGCAGTTCGGCGGCGTGCCGGTGGGCGCCGAGCCTGCGGGTGGTCGCGCCGTCCTGCTCCCCGGCCCCCGCCTCGACCACCGGCCCGCCGTCGAAGTCCCGCCAGGGCGGCGGGTCGGGGAGCCCGGCGATGCCGTCGTGGGGCTCCCCGACCCCGCGGTAGATGAGCCATTCGTCGTTCATGCCGCCGCCTCCCACTCGTCCCGGTCCCGCGCCCCGTCCACTCCCGCGCCGCCCCTCACAGATCCCCCTGCAACGGCTCCGCGTCCGGCAGCGGCCGGGACGGGTCGTCCCAGACCAGGCCCACCCCCGACGCCCAGTAGGCGTCCGGGTCCCGCCCGTGCATCCGGATCCGCAGCGCCTGTACCCGCAGCGGCAGCGCGTCCCCCCGCACCGCCTCGGCCAGTTCCTCCCGGGTCCCGCGGTGGAAGGGCGCGCAGGACGCCCCGCCCGCCGCCGGGCGCCGGCAGAGCAGCACGCCGTACCCGGCCCGCTGGACGGTGTGCAGCGAGCCCAGCCGGCAGTGCACCGGCACGGTCTGGTCGGGGGCGCCGGCCAGCCATCCGTAGGGCGGGGTGCGCGGGCGGCCGCCCCGGCAGTCGGCGCGGAGGTCCTGCACCGGGCCGGCCATCACCCGGGCCCAGCGGGCGGCCCGCCGGCGGAACTCCTCCGGCGAGGCCGGCCCGCCCGGGAACCTGAGCACCACCGGCCGCTGCACGCCCATCGGCACGCCCCCCGAGACCGTCCAGGCGTCCACCGGCAGGGTGCACAGCTCCGGCGCCACGACGGCCTCCAGCAACGCGGCCGCGTCGGCGGTGTCGCAGCGCCGGAAGGCCTCCGCGAGCGCGGCCCGGACCGCCTCGGGGAGGGTGGTGACGGTGGCCCGGACCCCCGAGTCCACGGGTGCCAGGTGTTCGGGCCCGAGCAGGACGCAGACCCGCCAGTCGTAGACCTCCTCCTCCCAGGCGTGCGCCCAGACCTCCAGCAGCACCGAGGGCCCGGCCGGCACCGCGCCCGCGCCGGGCGGCAGCTCCACCCCGCCGGCCGGGGTGCGGCGGCGCAGCTCCCGGGCCCGCTGGCCGGCCTCGTACCGGTCGCCGAGCTCCTTGCGCAGGCCGCGCCAGAAGCGGCCGCCGGCGGCGGTGGCGCGGATCCAGTCCCACAGGTCCTCGTCGGCGCCCGGGGCGGGCTGCTCGCGGTGCTCGGCCACCGCCACGTCGGTGGCGTACCGGAGCATCGCGGCGCCCTCGCTGCCGTCGCCGGGCGGGTCGTAGAGCATCCCCAGGCCGTCGCGCCAGGTGAGCGGGGCCATCCCGAGGCCGGTCCAGTCCTCGCCGAGCACATCGGCGACCAGCCGCTGGACGGCCTGCGAGGAGGCGGGCGGCGGCAGCTCGGCCAGCAGCCCGGTCAGGGTGGTGCGCTCGGCGGCGGTGAGCCGCTGGCCGCCGGCGGCCGGCCCCTCGGCCTGGAGCCGGGTGTGCGCGTCGGTCCAGGTCGGCCGGGTGTTCTGGTCGCTCTGGTGCTGGTCGTAGTGGTGGCGGTCGTGCCCGCGCAGCACCCGCCGGTACAGGCCGGTCTTGGCGGCCGGCGGCAGGGTGCGCAGCTGGGTGACGGAGACGGCGAGCCCGCCGCCGCCGGCGTTCCGCCGGGCCTTGACCACGCCGACCACCTCGCCGCGCAGCAGGTCGACCACCGGGCCCCCGGACATGCCGGGCTCGACCTCGTCCTCGGCCCCGAGCCGGACCATCGCATGGCCGCCGAGGTCCCCGCGGAGCCGGGTGGTGCGGGCAGTGACCTCCGGGGGGCCGAAGTCGTCGGTGATGCCGACGTACGCGACCTCGGCGAAGCGGGGCACCCGGGGCCGGTCGGTGAGCCACACGCAGGCGTGCGAGACCGGGTCGAGGACGCGTACCAGGGCCAGGTCCGGGGCGGGCCACAGACCGGCCGGCCGCGCCTCCCCGGCGGACTCGGGCAGCACGCACTCCACCCGGCCGGCCACGGTGCCCAGGGCGCCGTCGTCCCCGGAGGAGAAGGTGATGCCGAGCTCCCGGCCGACGGTCCGCACGGCTCCGCCACCCCCTTCGCCGACCACGTGCGCGCAGGTGAGGACCCAGCCGGGGGCGATGAAGAAGCCGCTGCCCCAGGTGTCGAGGGTCCCGGGGTCCGTATACCCGTCCGGCGGGGCGTGGACGCGTACGGTGGCGGCCACGACGAGGGGCTCGAGGATCTCGAAGGCGCGCGCGGGGCCGCCCGTGCCCCCGGGCGTCACCCCTGCGCCCCCTCGCCCTGCTCCTTGTCGTTCTGCCAGGTCAGGGTGACGGTCAGGGCGGCCTTGCCCTCGGCCTCGGCGAGCAGGGAGATCACCTTGCCCGGTTTGGCGGCCAGCTCGATCCCGAAGGAGACGCTGACCTGCTGCGGTTCCAGCGCGGCGGTGGCCCGGCGCATCGCGCCCGCCACGCCCCGGATCAGGTCGTCGAGTCCGTCCACGCCCCGGGCCATCCGGTCGGCGACCTTGCCGGTGTCGGAGTACTTGCCCTGCCCGGGGACCGCCGGCAGCTGCTCGGCGCCGGTGACCCGCATCAGCACGGACCTGCCGTCCAGCTCGACACTGACCCATTCCTCGGCCATCCGCCCCCGCCCCCTCGACCCCACCCCGACCCGGTCCAAGCGCGTTGAAACGATTCAGGCTAGCGCCGCCGGCAGCCGGGCGGGAGGCCCCCGGGAGCGGCGGATTATCCTGGCCGGGAATCACCCCCCTCTCGACACGGAGCCTGTTGTGTACTTCACCGATCGCGGGATCGAGGAGCTGGAGAAGCGGCGCGGCGAGGAGGAGGTCACCTTCGAGTGGCTCGCCGAGCAGCTGCGCGCCTTCGTCGACCTCAACCCCGACTTCGAGGTGCCGGTCGAGCGGCTGGCCACCTGGCTGGCCCGGCTCGACGACGAGGACGAGGACGAGGAGTAGACCTGCTCGTCCGGACACACGAAAGGGCCGTGCCCGCCTCCCCGAGGGGCCCGTCCGTTGGCACCCGCAGCGCCTCGACCAGCGGCACCACCCGCCGCAGCACCTGTTCGTTGCCCAGCGGCTCGGGCGC
>NZ_JBFBGK010000159.1:0-13468 GCF_040684615.1 Streptomyces sp. NPDC089919 | reverse complement strand
GATTGCGCCGCGGTGGTAGAGGAACAGAGCGCTGCGGGTGCCGAGGGTGAGGGCCTGCTCAGCCCCCGGCGCGTGCTGCGCCGGGGGCCCGCCGGTCGGCGCGGCCGGTCGGGGCTACTTGCCCTTGCCGCGCATCGAGTCCTTCATCCCGCGGGCCCGCTCCTCGGCCTCGCCGGCCATCTCCTGCGCCTTGCCCTTGATCTGGTCGGTCTGGCCCTCGGCCTGCATCCGGTCGTTGCCGGTCGCCTTGCCGGCGGCCTCCTTCGCCTTGCCCTTGAGCTGGTCCATCTTTCCCTTGGCCTTCTTCGCCATGGTGGAACTCCCTTTCGGAAAGGACATCGCTCCACAAACTAGGTGAGACCGGGAGATTCCGCTCGTCGAGCAGGCCGGCCGCTCACCTGGGCACCACGGGTGAGCTCGCACCCGACGCCAGCCGGCGCGGGGCGCCGGTACCGTCCGCGGGGACGGCCCATACGGCGCCCCCGTAGGCGTACGCCACGGTGCCGGGGCCGGTCCAGGAGGCCTGGTCGTCGACGGAGCGCCGCTCGGCGAGCGGGTGTTCGCGCAGGGTGGCCAGGTCCAGGACGTGCAGGCGCCAGGGGGCGCGGGGGTCGGCGGAGACCTTCTTCTTGTAGGCGATCCGGGTGCCGTCGGGCGAAAGGGAGGGGCACTCGACGTTCTCCTTGAGCGCCCGCGCCGTCCATTTGCCCAGGTCCCCCTGGACCAGGTAGGTGTGCCCGCGGGTGGCGACGGTGGCGTAGAAGCGGTTGTCGTCGGCGGCGAAGGTGACGCCCCAGTAGTTGACGTCGGGGGCGTGGTGGCGGCGCCCGTCCAGGGTGAGCGGGATCTGCTCGATGCTCTTGATCAGATAGCCGGTGCGCAGGTCGAGGATCGAGGTGCGGGTGGCGAAGGCGGAAGTGGCGTAGGAGTCGCCGGTCGCGAAGGTGGTCCAGGCCAGTACCCGGCCGGAGGCGGAGACCCTTGCGCGGTTGGGGATCCCCGGCAGGCTCATCCGGCGTACCTCGCGCAGCCGGCGGTCGAGCACGAGGACGTACGTCCGGGCCGGTACGCCCGGACGCAGCCGCAGGCACAGGGCCGTGTCCCCGGCGGCGTGGAAGCGGTCGCAGCGGGGGCCGAGCGCCACCCGCCCGCCGGGCGCACCGGGGTCCCGGCGGGCGACGCGCCCGGTGGCGGTGTCGCGGAACCACAGGGCGCCCCGGGGGGCCGCTTCGAGGGTGAAGCCGGCGTCCGCGGTCGCGGCGGCCGGGCCGGGGCGGTCGGCGGCGTGGAGGGTGTAGGCGGTGGCCCCGCCGGCGAGCAGCAGGACGCCGAGGACCAGGGCCCACAGGCGGCGCCGGTGCGGGGCGGGCGCGGCGGTCATGATCGGGAGCCTTTCGCGGAGGACGGTGCGCGGACCGGGGGCGGTGGTTCGGCCGGCAGCAGGCGGCTCGCGCCGCACAGGGCGGCCGTGAGGGCGGCCAGGGCGAGGAGGAGGGCGGTGGTGGGCCCCCACAGCGTCCAGGCCGCCCCGAATCCGGCCGCGGCGCCGACCTTGGCGAGGGCCTGGGCGGTCTGGACGAGCGCGAGACCGCCGGCCCGGCGGCCGGGTGGCAGCAGCGGCCCGGTGAGCGCCATCAGGACCCCGTCGGTGGTGGCGTAGTGGACCCCGGTCAGCAGCGGGACCCCGGCCAGGAGCGCCGCCGCGGGCAGCGGGGCGAGGAGCAGTCCGAGGGCCAGGAGCAGGGCGAGGTGCCCGTAGAGGAAGGGCCGGCGGCGCCCGATCCGGTCGGCGAGGTGCCCGGCCGGTACGGCGAGCAGCAGGTAGGCCGCCGAGGCGCCGAGCGGCAGCACCGGGAACCAGGTGGCGGCCAGCCCGGTCCGCTGCTGGAGCAGCAGGTAGAGGAAGGCGTCGCCGACGGTGGCCGCGCCGAGGAGTGCGGCGCCGAGCACGATCCGGCGCACGCCGGGCAGCCGGAGCGGCGCGGCCAGGTCGCGCACCCGGTGGGCGGTGCCCGCCGCCTCCCGCCGCCCACCGGGGACCAGGACGACCAGGAGCAGGACGCCGAGCAGCCCGGTGCAGAAGCTGACGACGAAGACGGCGTCGTAGGCGTCGGCGGTGGCCCACAGGAGCGCGAAGGCGGCCAGCGGGCCGAGGAGCGCGCCGGTGGTGTCCATGGCGCGGTGCACGCCGAAGGCCCGGCCGAGGCCGTCGGGCGGGCTGTCGAGGGTGATCAGGGCGTCGCGCGGGGCGGTGCGGATGCCCTTGCCGAGGCGGTCGACGGCGAGGGCGGCCGCGATCCCCCCGGTCGCGCCGCCGGCCAGCAGGAGGCCGAGCCGGGAGCAGGCGGAGAGGGCGTAGCCGGTGCCGGCGACGGCCTTGTGCCGGCCGCCGCGGTCGGCCGCGTGGCCGCCGGCGAGCCGGACGAGTGCGGTGGCGCCGTTGAAGAGCCCGTCCAGGAAGCCGAACTGGAGCGGGCTGAGGCCGAGGCCGACGACCAGGTAGAGGGGCAGTACGGCGGTGACCATCTCGGAGGAGACGTCGGTGACCAGGCTGACCGTACCGAGGGCGAGGACGGTGGCGGAGACGCGCCGCCGCGCCCCGGAGGGGGCGGGCGACGCGTCCCGGCGACCGGTGGTCGCGAGGTACATCAGTGGCAGGTGTAGGTCGGGCCGGAGTCCTTGACCTGGCCGTCGGTGCCGACGTACTGCCAGGTGTAGGTGGTGTCGGTGAGGTCCAGCTTCAGTACGCCGTAGGTGCCGCTGATGCGCTTCTGGCTGTTGGGCTGGACGGTCTCGATGGGGTAGGGCTCGGCGCCGCCCATGCCGCCGACGATCTCGACGATGCCGTCGGCGGTGGCCTTGCCGGCCGGGTCCTGCGGGGCGAAGCGCTCGTAGTGGTGGTCGTGGCCGTTGAGGATCAGGTCGGCCTTGGCGGCGTAGAGGATCTGCCAGACGGGCTTGGAGACGGGGTCGTTGCCGTGGCCGCCGGAGGAGTAGAGCGGGTGGTGGAAGTAGGCGGCGACGCAGCCCTTGGTGGTGCGGGCGAGGTCGTCCTTGAGCCACTTGATCTGGGCGGCGTCGTCGAAGGAGTTGGAGTCGAGGGCGAGGAAGTGCCAGTTGCCCTCGTCGTAGCTGTAGTACGGCTTGCCCTGGGGGTAGGCGATGGCGCCGAAGTACGACTTGTAGCCGGCCAGCGAGCCGGCCGGGTCGTAGGTCTCGTGGTTGCCGGGGACGGGGCGGGTCTTGGCCTTGAAGGCGCCCCAGCTCTTGTCGTAGTAGTTCTTGAAGTCGGACAACCGGGCGTCGTCGTACTGGTTGTCACCCATCGTCAGGTAGAACTTCGGGTTGATCCGCTGGGCCTGGGCGGCCGTCTTGGGGTGTGCGCAGGAGCTGCTGGACGCGGTGCACTGGGCGGCGATGTCACCGGCGGCGACGACGGTGAAGGCGCCGGTGCCGGGCGGGGTGGTGTCGCCCGGGGTGCCGTAGACCTCGAACTCGTAGAGCGAGTAGCCGTACGAGGTGCCGCGGGCGGTGCCGGTGAGGCGGACGTAGCGGCCCTTGCCGCTGAGGGCGGTCAGGTCGTCGGTGCCGCCGTTGCCGGCGGTCTCGGTGGCGAGCGTGGTCCAGGTGGCGCCGTCGGCGGAGACCTCGACGCGGTACGCCTTGGCGTACGCGGCCTCCCACGTGAGGCGGACGCGGGAGACGGCGGCGGTGGCGCCGAGGTCGACCCGGATCCACTGGGGGTCGGAGCCCTCGGCGCTGGCCCAGCGGGTGGCGCCGTCGCCGTCGAAGGCCTTGGCGGCGGCGAGGCCGGAGCTCTCCTGGGAGGAGGCGGTGGCCGGCTTGCCGCGGGACAGCAGCGGGTCGGCCGCGGCGGCCCGGCCGGTGGAGGCGAGGACGAGGCCGCCGGTGACCAGCAGGACGGCCGCGAGCAGCAGGGACAGGGTGGTGGTGCGGCGCGGTGGGGCGGAGGCGTGCAGGTGGTGCATACCTGGGACTCCCTATGCCTGGGAAGGGGTGAGAGCTGGGCACCGTGCGGACAGCGCGGGTCGGCCTCGTGACGGCGGGCGTCGCGGGGCGTGCGCGTGCCGGCGGCCGGGTCAGAGCTCTCGCTGAGCGCGTCACGCCCGCCCCACGAGGGAACGTGCGCCGCGCCGAGCCGCCGCCGGGGATGCTATCTGACAGGAAAGTTTCCTACCAGATCTCTGACGGTCCGATCGATGCAGCCCGGTCGGCGATGAGGGCGGCTTCCAGCCGGGTGGCCACCTGGAGCTTGGCGAGGATGGCGCTGACGTGGTCCTTCACGGTGCCGTGCGCGAGGTGCATGCGGCGGGCGATCGCCGCGTTGGGCAGGCCGCGGCGCAGATGCGCGAGCACTTCCCGCTCCCTCGGGGTCAGGCGTTCCAGCACGCCGGAGGCGGTCTCGCGCTGGAGGTCGGCAAGGTAGCGGCGGGCGAGGCGGTCCGAGACGGACGCGCTGGTCATGGTCCAGCCGGCGGCGAGGAAGCGGACGAGCGGCGGGAGTTGATCCGCCGGGGTGCTCTTGAGGACGTAGCCTGCCGCTCCGGAGGCCAGCGCGAGCGCCACGTACTGCTCGTCGGCGGAGCGCGAGACGACACAGACCCGCGGCGGCTCGGGCAGGGCGCCCAGGCCCTCGGACAGCGGTCCGGCGTCGTCCGTACAGCTGTCGAGGAGCACGACCCGCGGGCGCAGCTCGCCGATCGCGGTGACCGCCTCCCGGACGGGCACGGCCGCGGCCACCGACAGGTCCGCCGCGTCGTCGAGGGCATGGCGCAGACCGGCGCGCATCAGCGGCTCGTCGTCGACGATCACGACGCGGATCACGTCCGAGGCACCTCCCGGAGCCGGCCCCCGACTCCCCCGGCCATGCGGCCCCCGCCTCCACACAACACCCGCCCGCGCCCAGGCGCCACCCCGCCGGGTGGCGGGGCGGACCACGGCCCACCGGCGGATACCGCTCCGACCTGCCCCGACCGGATGCTCCTCCCATCGGGACGGAACACCGGCCCAGGGAGGTCAGGTGAGCATGGCGCTCAAGGCGGTCGTCTTCGTCTGCTGGGCCGCGGTGCTCGTGGTCGCCAACGCCTGGGTCATCGGCTCCGAGTGGGCCCAGCTCGTCTTCACCGGCGTCACGGCCGGTCTGATGACGTACGCCCTCGGCCTGGTCGACCGTCGGCGCGGGCGGTAGGCGACGTAGGGCGTGCGGCCACCGCCGGGCCGGGGCGGAGGTGCCGCGGTCCGGCGGTGGCGCAGGGCCCGGTCGTCAGTCGCACTCCGGTGCCCGGTCCAGGCCGGGCAGGGTGCTGCGCCAGCGGTCCGCGGTCAGCGCGCCCTCGGTCGCCGCGCACACCCGCCGGACGGCCACGTCGGTGTCGAGCGGCCACAGCAGCACCCCGCCGAAGTCCGCGGAGGCCAGCACCTCACCGTGCGGGGCGAAGAACACGTCCCGGACGTCCTCCGTGTGACCCGTCAGCGGGCCGCCCAGGGCCCGCAGCGGCGCACCGCCGGCACCGGGCGGCCCGTCCTCCAGGTGCCACTGGCGTAGCCGGCCGTCCGGCCCGCCGATGGCCACCAGACCCTGCCGGACGGCGACGGAGTACACCGGCCCGGTCAGCGCCACCGGTACGGCGTACGGGTTGTCCGGGCCGGCCGGGCGCGCGGTGTCCCAGATCCACAGCCCGGCCTCCTCGTCCGTCTGGGCCGCGCGCCTGAGCAGGACCCGGGACGCGGTGGCGAAGACCGCCGGGCCCGCCCCCGCGGCCTCCTCCTCGGTGGCGGGTACGAAGCCCCGCAGGGCCTTGGGAGCGGCGGGGTCGCGGACGTCCCAGACCTGCACGCCCAGCGCGCTCGAGGTGACGAGCGTGCGCCCCTGCGGGGCGAAGACCGCCCACCGGGTCTGCGGCGTCCGGCGCACGAAACGGGGCCACTGCGGATCGCTGACGTCCCACAGGCTCAGGACGTCAGCGGCGGTGACGGCCAGCAGCCGCCCGTCCGCCGAGAGGGACAGCATGTGCTCGTCACCCGGCCCCGGCTCTAAGGCCGCTCCGATGCGGCGCGGGGCACGCGGGGAGCCGACGTCCCAGATCTCCGCCTCGCCCGAGCCCGTCGTCGTGTACAGGGTCCGGCCGTCCGGGGCGAAGGCCGCACTCAGGGCGTACCCGGTCCCCAGCCGGGCCACGAACCGCGGACGGAGCGGGTCGGCGGTGTCCCACAGGACCGGGTCGCGCCCCAGGTAGAGCAGCAGTCGGCCGTCCGGCCGGTAGGCCAGGGCCACCGGCGACCGGTACCCCCACCGGGTGGGGATGCCGGCGGGCAGGGTCCACAGCCGCACCTCCTTCTCGTCCCGGACCGCGAGGGAGCGCCCGTCGGGGGCGAAGGCCAGTGCCTCGATGGGGGCGGTGTGACCGGTCAGGGGCAGCAGCGTCGGGGAGGGCAGCACGAGCGTGTCGTCCCACAGCTGCACCGTGCGGTTCTTCTCGTCGGTGGTTGCCAGCCAGGTCCCGTCCCGGCTGTAGGCGAGCGCGCCGACCTTCGGACCCGCGCCGCCGTTCGCCCCCGCGCCGCCCAGCGGGACGACCTCGGGCCGGCCGCCGTCCAGCCGCCGCAGTTCGGCCCGGCCGCCGACCACGACGGCCAGGGCCTGCCCGTCGGGCCGCAGGGCGAAGTCCGTCAGGCCCTGCCGGCCCCGGCCCTTGAACGTGCCGGCCGGCGCGGGTGGCGAACCGGGTGGCGCGTGCGCGCCGACCCGCCACAGCTGCACACCGTTCCTGCCCGCCACGGCGACGGTCCGTCCGTGGTCGGCGAAGTCCACCTTCTTGTGGACGATCCCCGGCGGCCCGAAGGGCGCGGTCATCGGCCGGGGCCGGGCCGGATCGGCGATGTCCCACAGCCGCAGCCGGGTGTCGTCGGAGTCCGTGATGTCCTTGTGGTCCGGGGCGAGGTCGGTCACGGTGGCCATCACCGGCGCGTCCGGGGCGAAGTGCACCGCGACCACCTGCGGATCGAGGACGGCCCGCAGCCGCGGCCGGGTCGGGTCCGCGATGTCCCAGAGCCCGGTGCGACGCCGGTCGTCGCGGACCGCCACCAGGGGCAGCGCCTGGCTGACGCTGGTCCAGCGCACCGGTAGCCAGTCCGGCGGGAGCGCGAGCTCCAGCCCCTCGCCCGGCCGCTCCCGGCCGACGCGCCAGGCCCGGACGTCTTCGTTGTCGGACAGCTGGAAGCTGCGGAACGCCAGCAGGGTGGTGCCGTCCGCAGCGAACGCCAGCCGGTCCTCGCGGTGCAGGTCCCAGGGCAATGCCCGGGACAGCGGCCGGCCGGCGGCCGAGATCACCCTCGCCCGGCTCTCGTCCGTGGGATGGGTCCGGTGGGCCACGACGTCCAGCCGGGCCGCCAGCGAGCCGTCCGCCGCCCGGACCCGGTCGGCCTCGGTCGCGATGCTCGCGGCCACGGTCCGGTCCGCCTCCTCCTGGGCCGCGGCGCGCTGGCGCAGCGCGTACCCGGCGGTCGTGGACGCCAGCAGCGCCAGGACGGCGAGCAGGGTGACGGCGCCCCGGCGCAGGACCCTGGTCCGGCGGTCCAGGCGTACCGAGGCGGCGAGGAAGGCGGTGACCGGCGCGGCCGGGCCACGCGTGGTCCCCGCGTCGGCCAGGGCCGTCTTCAGCAGGACGCCCCGGTAGAGCAGTTCCGGGGCGCGGGAGCGGTCCAGCCAGGCGTGCGCCGCGTCCTCCAGGTCCTGGCGCACCAGCCCGCAGGCCCGCTCCTCGTCCGCCCAGCGCCGCAGCCTGGGCCAGGACCGCAGCAGCACCTCGTGGGTGATCTCCACCGTGTCCTGGTACTGCGTCAGCAGCCGTGCGGCGACGAACGCGTCGATGACCCCGCGCAGCACCTCCGGCCGCTGCCCCGAGGCCGACAGGGCGGCCCGGTCGGCCCGGCGGCGGGAGTCCGCCGCGGCGTTGCGCTCCACCCTGATCAGCCGGAGGAACAGCGCCTGCGCCTCCAGGCGTCCGGGCCCGTCCAGCCGGTCCCAGACCTCCTCGGCGGAGCGTTTGACGGCGCCGCGGATGCCGCCGGTGAGTTCGTAGCCCCGCAGGGTGAGGGTGTCACCGGTGCGCTGGGTCCAGGTGCCGCGCAGGGCGTGGGCCAGCAGCGGGAGCCGGCCGGCGTCGTAGCCGACCGGCGGGCGGGGGGCGGCTGCGACGGGTGGGGTGTGCGGGTCGCGGCCGGAGCGGGGGTCGTGGTCGCGGCCCCGGTCGGATGCCACGCCGTGGTCCTGGCCGAGGTCGTGATCGGGTTCGCGGTCGTGGCCGGGCTCGGGGTCGTCGTAGGACGTACCGAGGTCGGCGAGGAGGCGTTCGACCAGGCCGGGCTCCAGCCGGAGCGGGCGCCGGGACCTGGTGGCCGGCAGGGTGATCGCCTCGCGCAGCTGGGCGGGGGTCAGCGGGCCGACGGTGACCGGGGCGTCGGACGCCGCGGCCAGGAGGCCGGGATGGGAGAGGAAGGCGGCGTAGAAGTCGGCGCGCAGCCCGACGACCACCCTCGCGGCCGGCGGGGCGCCGCCGGGTCCCGGCGCCGCGAGGGCGACCAGGGCGTCGATGAACCGGCCGCGCCGGTCCTCGTCCCGGCACTCGGTGAAGACCTCCTCGAACTGGTCGACCACGAGGACGCGTTGCCGCCGGTCCGGGGCGCCCGGGGCGGGCGGGTCCTGGCCGTCCTCGGCGAGGTGGCGGTCCAGGGCAGCGACCGGGTCGGCGGTCGGGGTCAGGACCACGGGCGAGAGCGCCGCCCCGTCCGCGTCCAGTGCCCCGGCGCGCAGCCGCGGGACCAGCCCGGCCCGCAGCAGCGAGGACTTCCCGGCCCCGGAGGCCCCGATCACCAGCTGGATCCCGCCGCTCCGCCGGCGCCGGTCCAGGGCCCCGAGCAGGCGGGCGACCAGTTCGTCCCGGCCGAAGAACACCTCGGCCCGGTCCGGGCCGAAGGCCTCCATCCCTGGATAGGGGCAGACGTCGGCCCCGTCCTCGTCGGCCCGGACCGCCCGCTCCCGCAGCTCGAGCAGTTCGGCCTCCGGCAGCCGCAGTACCCCGGCCAGGGCGGTCAGGGTCGCGGTGCTGGGCACCGTACGGCCGTTGAGGGCCTGGCTGACGGTCGTGTGCGACAGCCCCGACAGCCGCTCCACCTGGGCCACCTGCAACTTCCGCTGCCGGCGCCCCTCCTGCAGCCTGCGCGCCAGCTCGCGCTGCGGGCCGTCCTTCAGGCCGTCCTGCGGGTCGTCCGTCGGCATGGGCCCGGCCCCCTCCCGGTCGTACCGGCGTTCATTGTGTTCGCCGCGCACGCCGACGAACGGCGGAACGCCGAACTTGGGGCCGACCGGCCCGGAACTCCCGGCCGGGAGGCCCGTCTTGGGAGGTCCGCCGTGCACCGTTCACCGTCCTGCGCCCTGATCGCCGTACTCAGCCTGCTGGTCGTCGCGCTCTGCGCCGCCCTCGCGGCCACGGCCGCGGCCGGGCTGGCCCGCCACGAGGGCGCCACCGCACCGGCCGCCCTCACCCGCGCCGCCCGCACCTTCGCAGCCGCCACCACCCTCCAACTGCTCGTACTGGCCCTGCTGGTCCAGTGGTTCGGCTAGACCGCCGGGCAGCCGCGGGTGGCAGCCCCGACGGACCGGGACTGCCGCTGTCTGCCGTACCGCCGCCGGACGTGCGGCGGTCAGGTGGTGGCGAGGGTCGCGAGGAAGGCCGCGGGGACGCGGACGATGTCGGCGTCCCGGTAGCCGCCGGCGGCCCACTCGGCTCCGGTCAGACCGTGCTTGCCGCCCGCCGTCCTGATCCACACGGTGGCGTCGCCGGCGGTGAGCATGAGCGTGCCGACGGCCGGGGTGGTGGGCAGGGCGTCGAAGTAGCCGGGCGCGACGGTGCGGGTCTGGGACAGGTCGTAGCCGAGTGCGGTCACGTCCGAGCCGGTCAGCGCGATGCCGGCACCACCCACGACGACCTTGACGGTCGCGTCCCCCGGCTTCTTGACCAGCGTCTTGTTCGGCAGGCGGGAGCCCACCCGGTCGAAGAACGCGGCGGGGACCAGCCGGGTGGCGCCCAGGTCGTAGCCCAATGCCGCCACGTCCGCACCGGTCAGTGCGATCCCGGCGCCGTCGACCATGACCTTCACCGTCGCGTCGCCCGCCTTCTTGAACAGCGTGCCGTTGGCCGGAGCGGTCGGCAGGGCGTTGTAGTAGCCGGGCGGGATCTCCACGGTCCGTGACAGGTCCAGGCCCATCGGTGTCACGTCGCCGCCCGCCACGGACAGTCCGGCGCCACCCACGGCGACCTTCACGTTGGCGTCTCCGGGCTGCTTGACTAGCGCGCCGTCGGGCAGCCTGCGGCTCTCGGCGTTCTGCAGGAACGCGGTCGGCACCCCCATCAGCGGACGCTGGTCGTAGCCGTACGCCCCGAACTCGGCACCCGTGATCGGGACCGCGACGCCCTCGGCGATCAGGTAGACCGTCGCGTTCGTCCCGGACTGGTCGCGCACGATCGTCCCGTTCGGCGGCGTGGCCGGGAGGGCGTCGAAGCTCGCGTCGGTGACCCTGACGATCTGGGACAGGTCGTAGTGGTCCCGGTCCACGTCGTCACCCGTGATCGGCAGGCCCGCACCGGCGACGATCACCTTCACGGTCGCCCCCGACCCCTTCACCAGGGTTCCGGACGGCAGGGTGGCGGGGTTCGGATTGGTAGGCGGGGCGTTGTAGACGGCCCCGACGAACGCCCGGACGGGACCGGCGCCCAACGGGTTGCTGTTGGTACGCCAGTTGTACGTCCGTCGCCCCACCCGGTTGCTCTCGTTGCCGCCGACGGTGGTGATGTTGTCGCCGTTCACGGCGACCACGATGTTGACGTGGTCGGCCCAGCCGCGCGACCAGCTCGCGGAACTCGCATAGACCACCGCGTCACCTATCTCGGGGACCCCGTGCACGGTGCCCCGAGCCCGGCCGTAGCTGTAGAACGAGTAGGCGGCGGGGCTGAGTCCGCCGACCTGGGCTCCATTGTGGGCCCACACCCACCGGGCGAAGTCCGCGCACCACGCCTCCGCGCACGCACCGTAGGACGCGTAGGGTCCGCAGTCGTTGCCGTACTGGCTGTTGGCGTACGAGGCCACCGACCCGGCGTCCGCCGCGGCCGGGACGACCCCGTTGACGCTGATGGCGCAGGCCAGGACGGTCGTGGCCAGGAGGCCTCGGGCGGTCCTGCGGACGGACTTGGACATGCGGAAGCTCCGTATCTGATGGCTGGATGCGCATGGCGCCGGGGCCGGGTTCCTCCCCTGAGGGGCGGCCCCTCGGCGGCTCGGCCACGATCATGTCCCCCGTCCCCGGGGCAGCCCAAGGGAACGCCGCGTCCTCAAGCGGCTCCTGCATATTCCGTCCACCGCGGGCCGTTGGGGACCACGGACGGGCACGGGCCGCGCGACACGGTCACCCGCCACGGGGAACGGACGCATCACGCAACGTGTTTATCGCTGGGGGATTTGGTAACAAGAAGTAACTACAGGCAGTCAGAAACCGACGAAGGGAAGGAACATGACCCTCGCCACCGTGCTCATCCTGCTCGCGGTCCCCGTCCTCGTCGCCCTGCTGGTCCTCGCCCCCAGCGTCCCCGCCCGGCGGAACCCGTTGCCGGGCCGGCGTCGTCGCGGCGGTACGCGCCGGCTGAGCCGACTCCCCCACCAGCAGGGGTTCGGGCACAACGCCCGGTGACGCGACGGGGCCGTCCCGGGAGCGGATCCCGGGCGGCCCCCGGCCGTGCCGGGCCTCAGGACCTGGCCCCGTCGGCGTGACCGGATCGGTCCGCTCCCGGACCCGATGCGGCCTGTCGGGGGACCGGTCCGGACGGTCAGGCTGGGGGCATGAACCGAGCGCTGATCGTCATCGACGTCCAGGAGTCCTTCCGGGCCCGCCCCCTGTGGGAGACCATCTCGAACCCGAAGATCGCCGACCAGGTGGACCGGCTGGTCCGGCTGGCCCGCCGGGCCGGCGACCTGGTCGTGTGGGTGCTGCACTCCGAACCGGGCAGCGGCGGGGTGTTCGACCCCGCCCTCGGCCACGTCCGGCTGATGGCGGAGCTGCGGCCCGAGGAGGGCGAACCGCTCCTCCACAAGACCTCGCACAACGCCTTCACCACCACCAACCTCCAGCAGTACCTGACCGAGCACGGCGTCCGCGAGCTCACCGTCTGCGGCATCCGCACCGAGCAGTGCGTGGAGACCACCGCCCGGGTGGCCGGCGACTTCGGCTACCAGGTCACCTTCGTCATCGACGCCACGGCCACCAACCCCATCCCGCACCCCGACGCCCCCGCCGGCCAGAGCGTCGCCGAACTGCTCGCGGACCCCCGCACCCTGAGCGCCGAGGAGGTCGTCCGGCGCACCGAGTACGCCCTGGCCGGACGGTTCGCCACGATCGCCACCGTCGGGCAGCTGGAAGCCGCGGCCGAGGCTCGGGCATGATGACCGGATCGTGAGCCACATCGTCTTCCTCCTGGTCCCCGGACTCCACCTGCTCGACCTCGCGGGCCCCGCGCAGGTCTTCTCCACGGCGGCCGATTTCGGGTACCCCTACCGGCTCGGGTACGTCGCCGAGCAGTCCCTCGTCCCCACGGCGCAGGGGCTGCCGCTGACGGCCGGGCTCGACTGGCCCGAACTCGGGGCCGAGGACCTGATCGTGGTGCCCGGCTGGCGGGCCCGCACACTGGCCACCGGTCCCGCCGTCGGACCCGCCGCCCTCCGGGCCCTGCGGGAGCACCACGCGGCGGGCGGGACGGTGGCGAGCGTGTGCGCGGGTGCGGAGGCGCTGGGGCGGGCCGGTCTGCTCGACGGCCGCCGCTGCACCACCCACCACGACGTGCAGGAGGAGCTGGCCCGCCGCTACCCGCGGGCGACGGTGGTCCGCGACGTCCTGTACACCGCCGACGACCGGGTGGTCACCTCGGCCGGCATCGCCAGTGGCATCGACCTGGCCCTGCACCTGCTCGCGACCCGGCACGGCCCGGCCGCCGCCGCGCAGGTGGCCCGGGACATGGTCGTCTACGCCCGGCGCAACGGCCACGAGGCGCAGGCCAGTGCGATGCTCCGGTACCGGTCCCACCTCGACGACACCGTGCACCGCGCCCAGGACCGGCTCGACGCGGCGTACGACCGGCCGCTGCCGCTGGCCGACCTGGCCGCGGCGGTGGGCGTGAGCGAGCGCACCCTCACCCGGCTCTTCACCCGGGCCACCGGCGGCCTCACGCCGCTGCGCTACCAGCAGCAGCTCCGCCTCGAACGCGCCGAGCACCTGATCGACCACGGCGCCACGGTCGACGCCGCCGCCCGGGCGGTCGGCTTCGAGGACCCGCGCATGCTGCGCCGGCTGCTGGCCGTCGCGGACCGGGTGGTGCGGCTGGAGCCGGCCCCGGACCCCACG
>NZ_JBFBGK010000158.1:0-13810 GCF_040684615.1 Streptomyces sp. NPDC089919 | reverse complement strand
GTACTGCAGGGGGGACCCTGTGGGAGAGTAGGACGCCGCCGAACAATCATTGTGGGAAAGCCCCGCACCTTCTGGTGCGGGGCTTTTCTGCGTTCCGGATCTTTCAGGGCCCCCGCAAGGGGGCCCTTTTGCGTTTCCGGGTCGGGTCAGAGGCGGCCGGCGGCTTTCAGAGCCAGGTAGGCGTCGGCGAGGGCCGGGGCCAGGGTGTCGGGAGTGGCGTCGACGACCACCACGCCCTGGCGGGTCAGCTGCTCGGCCGTGCGGCGGCGCTGGGACTGCGTCTGGGTGGCGGCGGCGGCCTCGTACACCGCGGTGATGTCGCCGCGGGCGCCGGCCATCCGGGCCACCTCGGGGTCGGCCACCGAGGCGAGCAGGACCGTGTGGCGCTGGGTGAGCCGGCCGAGCACCGGGAGCAGGCCCTCCTCGACGGGGGCCGCGTCGAGGCTGGTGAGCAGCACGACCAGGGAGCGGCGCGGGGCGCTGCGCAGGATCGTGGAGACCAGCGCCCGGGCGTCCGTCTCGACCAGATCCGGCTCGATCGGGGCCATCGCGTCGACGAAGGCCGCCAGGACCTCGCCGGCCGCCCGGCCCTGGACGAGAGCTCGGGTGCGCCGGTCGTGGGCCAGCAGGTCCACCCGGTCGCCCGCGCGGGAGGCGAGGGCGGCCAGCAGCAGGGCCGCGTCCATGGCCGCGTCCAGCCGGGGTGCGTCGCCCACCCGGCCGGCCGCGGTGCGGCCGGTGTCCAGGCAGATCAGCAGGTGCCGGTCGCGTTCCGGGCGCCAGGTGCGCAGGGCGACCTTGGAGCGGCGGGCGGTGGCCCGCCAGTCGATCGAGCGGGTGTCGTCCCCGGGCAGGTAGTCGCGCAGGCTGTCGAACTCGGTGCCCTCGCCGCGGGTGAGCACGCTGGTGCGGCCGTCCAGTTCGCGGAGCCGGGCCAGTCGGGACGGCAGGTGCTTGCGGCTGGTGAACGGCGGCAGCACCCGCACGGTCCAGGGCACGCGGTGGCTGCCCTGGCGGGCGAGCAGGCCCAGCGGGCCGTACGAGCGGATGGTGACCCGGTCGGCGGTGCGGTCGCCGCGGCGGGTGGGGCGCAGCACGGTGGTGATCCGGCGGCGTTCGCCCGGCGGGACGGTGATGCGGTGCCGGGCGGCGGCCGTCGCGGTGCCGGGCAGCCAGCTGCTGGGCGGCCAGGCGTCGCGGAGCTGGGCGCGCAGCCGGCGGCGGCCCGGGTTGGTGAGGGTCAGGTGCACCTCGGCCCGGTCGCCGAGGCGGACGGAGGTCGCGCCGGTGCGGCTCAGGCCGAGGCTGCGTACCGGGGCGGCCAGGGCGTAGTCGCAGGCGCAGGCCAGGGCCAGCGGGGCGTTGACGGCGAGCAGGCCCGGCCAGCCGGGCTCCAGGAGCCCGACGGGGAGGGAGCCCAGGGCCGCCAGCAGGGCGGCGCGTCCGGTGACCGCCATCAGCGGGGGACGGGGACGTGGGCCAGGATCGCGTTGATCACCGAATCGGCGGTGACGCCCTCCATCTCTGCCTCGGGGCGCAGCTGGACCCGGTGGCGCAGGGTGGGCAGGGCGAGGGCCTTGACGTCGTCGGGGATGACGTAGTCGCGGCCGGTCAGCCAGGCCCAGGCGCGGGAGGTCGACAGGAGTGCGGTGGCGCCGCGCGGGGAGACGCCGAGGGTCAGCGAGGGCGATTCGCGGGTGGCGCGGCAGATGTCGACCACGTACCCGGCGATCTCCGGGGAGACGGCGGTCCCGGCGACGGCCGCGCGGGCGGCTTCGAGGTCCGCGGCGCCGGCGACCGGGCGTACGCCTGCGGCCTTCAGGTCGCGGGGGTCGAAGCCGGCGGCGTGCCGGGTCAGGACGTCGATCTCGTCCTGGCGGGAGGGCAGGGGCACCGTCAGCTTGAGGAGGAACCGGTCCAGTTGGGCCTCGGGGAGCGGGTAGGTGCCCTCGTACTCCACGGGGTTCTGGGTGGCGGCGACGAGGAAGGGGTCCGGCAGCGGCCGTGGGGTGCCGTCGACGGTGACCTGGCGCTCCTCCATGGCCTCCAGGAGGGAGGCCTGGGTCTTGGGCGGGGTCCGGTTGATCTCGTCGGCCAGCAGCAGGTGGGTGAAGACCGGGCCGGGCTGGAAGGAGAACTCGGCGGTGCGGGCGTCGTAGACCAGGGAGCCCGTGACGTCGCTGGGCATCAGGTCGGGGGTGAACTGGACGCGCTTGGTGTCCAGTTCGAGGGCCGCGGCCAGGGTGCGGACCAGCAGGGTCTTGGCCACGCCGGGGACGCCTTCGAGGAGGACGTGGCCGCGGCACAGCAGGGCGACGACGAGTCCGGTGACGGCGGGGTCCTGGCCGACCACGGCCTTGCCGATCTCGGTGCGGAGCGCTTCGAGGGAGGCGCGGGCCCGGTCCGCGGAGCCCGCGGGGGCGGTGGTCGGGGACGTCATGAGGAGCGGACCTCTCTTTCGAGGGCGTCGAGGTGGTCGGTGAGGGTGACGAGGGCCCGGTCGTCCGGTGGTACCGGGCCGAAGAGAAGGGCCGTCAGTTCGGTTGCGCGGGCCGGGAGTCGGGCGGAGACGACGGGCAGCAGGGCCGCCGGGTCGTGGGCCGCCGAGGGCGGTACGCCGAGCAGGGCGGCGAGGCGTTCGCGGGTGGCGGCGCGCAGCACGGCGGCGGCGCGGTCGCGGGCCCGGGCGCGGCCGTAGAGGCGGGCGCGGCCCTCGGTGGCCTCGGAGGCGCGGACGGCCACGGGCAGCTGCTCGGTGACGAGCGGGCCGAGGCGGTGGACGCGCCAGGCGGCGGCGAGGGCGGCGGCCAGGGCGAGTTGGAGCAGGGCCCAGGACCAGCCGGCCGGGATGAGGTCGAGGAAGCCCTGGCGGGGCTGGTCGGCGGCGTCGGGGTCGCCGAGGTTCGGCAGGTACCACGTCACGTGCGGGCGGGTGCCGAGGAGTTGGAGGGCCAGGGAGGCGTTGCCCTGCTCGTCGAGGCGGTGGTTGAAGAGCGGTTCGGGGGAGCCGAGGAGGACGGTGTCGGCGCCGCTGGCGTGTCCGGTGGCGGGCAGGACGAGGACGGTGGGCAGGCCGCCGGCGGGGTAGCAGCCGGTGGCGCCGGGGGCTCCGGTGGCGTAGCCGAAGCCGCGGCCGGTGGTGGCGGGGCCGGCGCTGACGGCGGCGGGCAGCGGGCAGCCGGGGTCGAGGACGGCGGTGCGGCCCGCGTCGGCGGCGGTGACGCCGGGGGCGAGGCCGTCCAGGGCGGTGGGGCCGGCGCCGATGAGGACGGTCCGGCCGCCGGAGAGGTCCATGGCGGTGCGCAGGGCGGCGCGCTGGCTCTCGGTGAGCAGGCCGGGGGAGGCGACGACGAGGGTGGTGTCGGGGCCGGTGGCGGCGAGGGCTTCGGCGGAGCCGGTGACCACGCGGGTCTGCACGCCGTGGTCGCGCAGCAGTTCGGCGAGGGCGCGGGTGCCCTGGGCGTCGGCGGAGCGGGGGTCGAGGCGGCCGTGCTCGCCGCCGGAGTTCAGTACGGCCAGCACCAGGCCGGCGGCCAGCAGCAGGGCGGCGGCCGCGAGGGCGCCGCGGAAGCGCCGCCAGAGCTGGGCGGGGGTGGGGGCCGTGCTGGTGGGGCGGGCCGGGGCGGCGGGGTCGGCGGCCGGGGCGGCGGGGGCCGTCATGGGGCGGTCTCCTGGGCGGCGGCGAGCTGCGGGCGGGTGGCGCGCAGGGCTTCGTCGAGGGCGCTGAGCCGGGCGTACGCGGCCTCGTCGCCGGGGCGGCCGCCGTAGGTGAGCTCGTCGAAGGTGCGGGCGGCGGCCCGGAGCGGTGCGGCGTGGCCGGGCAGCACCCGGGCGGCCTCGGCGGCGGCCTCGTCGGCGGTGCGGCCGGGGCGCGGGTCGAGCAGGGCCCGTTCCTCCAGGTCGCGGACCAGGGCGCGCATGCGTTCCTGGACGGCTTCGGTCCAGCGGCCGGCGGCGGCGTGCGCCCCGGCGGTGCGGCGGTGTTCGGCGGCGGTGCGGGGGCGGTCCCCGAAGAGGGTGCCGGCGGGGGTGGCGGTGCGGTGCGGGGTGCCCAGCCGCCACCACAGGCCGGCGGCCAGCAGGAGGGCGAACAGGACCACCGCGATCAGGCCGGGGACGCCGCCGGGGGTGGCGCCGGAGGCGGTGTCGAAGAGGTCGCCGACCCACTCCCAGAAGCGGTTCAGGGCGCGCTGGAGCAGGCTCGGGTCGTGCTGGTGGTAGACGGACCGGGCGAGCTCCCGGCGGGCCTCCTCCTGGGCGGGCCCGCGCGGCAGGACCACGGGCGGCTCGTCGGGGCCGGCGGCCAGGGGCGCCACGGGGAGCGCCGCCGCGCACCGCGCCGCCCGCCGGGCCGCGGCCGGCCGGGCGGGCGGCGCGGTGACTCCCCCCGGGGTGCTCACCGCATCAGGCTTCCGTGCCGGCGAGGCCGGCGGCCCGGGTCAGTTCCAGGTCGAGGGCTTCGCGGCGGATGCGCTGGTCGATGTAGAGCATGACCGTGACGCCGGCGCTGATCGGCATGGTGATGGTCAGGGCCACCACGGCGCCGATGCCGGAGACGATCAGGAAGCCCCAGCCGAGTTCGGCGGTGCCGTTGAGGATGGCGGAGCCCTCGCCGCTGAAGACCATGCCCATCAGGGTGAACGGGAAGACGATGATGCCGGTCACGATGGCGGTGATGATCGCGGTCAGGACCGTGATCAGGAAGATCCGCCACCAGGCGCCCTTGACCAGGCGGGCGGAGCGGGTGAGGGCGGTGCGGATGGTCTGCTTCTCGAGCATGAGGGCGGGGGAGGCCAGGCTGAAGCGGATGTACAGCCAGATCGCCACCGGCAGTGCGACGAGGAAGCCCAGGGCGATCAGCGGCCAGCTGCCGGTGAGGGCGCCGGGCAGCACGCCGACGGTGAGGATGCCGGCGGTCAGCAGGGTCAGCAGCAGGGTGAGGCCGGTCAGACGCAGCAGCCGGGGCCGGGACTCCTGCCAGGCCGCGGCGACGGTGGTGGACTTCCCGAGCACCGCGCGGCTGAAGACCATCGTCAGCATGGCGGTGGCCAGGATGGTCCCGATCAGGGTGATGACCTGGGCGATCGCGCTGCCCGCGAGGCTGCTGCTCAGGGAGTCGACCACGTCCGAGAGGCTGGCGTCGGGGCCGGTGGAGCCGGCGTCCAGGTCGTCCAGGGCCAGGCCCTGGACGAGGGTGATCGCGAGCTCGGTGACCACGGCCACCGCGAGGGTGATCGACAGGACGGTGCGCCAGTGCGCCCGCATGGTCGAGACGGCTCCGTCGAGGATCTCGCCGACGCTCAGCGGGCGGAGCGGGATCACGCCCGGCTTGGGGGCGTACGGCTTGGCGCCCCAGGCGGTGTGTGCGCCCCCGCCCCAGCCGTTCTGGCCGCCGCCCCAGCCGTTCGGGCCGCCGGGTCCGCCGGCCGGGCCGGCGGGGCCCTGACCGGGGCCCTGGGCCGGTCCGCCGCCGGGGGTGGCGGTGGGGTCCGCGCCGGGCGTGAGCGCGGACCACTGCCCCGGCGGGGGCTGCTCCGCGGACCACTTCGGCTCGGGCGCGGGGGCGGGCGTCTCGGGCCGCTCGCCGTCCGCCGGGGTGGATCCGGGCGAGGCCCAGCCCGGAGAGTCGTTCATCATCGCTCCTTCATGCCCGCGCGGGGCGGTGGCGCCGGTCGGCTGCCATCGTGTCATGCGGATCACCGATACGGACCGGACGGTACGGACCCGGTGCACGGCCCGTGGGGCGGGGGCGCGCGGGGCGTTCGCGGGTACCCCTCTGGGGGCCTTTTTCCCCTGCCTTCGATTGTGGCCGCCGGACGGGGCAGACTGACCCATGGATCACGAGGGGTGACCGCCGGGGAGTGGGGTGTCGCCAGCCTGTGTGCCAGCTCACCGCCAGGTAACGATTAGCTAATGGGATGATGTCAACCATGAAGGGACGCGTCCTTGTCGTCGACGACGACACCGCGCTGGCCGAGATGCTCGGCATTGTGCTGCGTGGAGAAGGTTTCGAGCCGTCGTTCGTTGCGGACGGCGACAAGGCACTGGCTGCCTTCCGCGAGGCAAAGCCGGACCTGGTGCTGCTCGACCTCATGCTGCCCGGACGGGACGGCATAGAGGTCTGTCGGCTCATCCGGGCCGAGTCCGGGGTGCCGATCGTGATGCTGACGGCCAAGAGCGACACGGTCGACGTGGTGGTGGGCCTGGAGTCCGGGGCCGACGACTACATCGTCAAGCCGTTCAAGCCCAAGGAGCTGGTGGCGCGCATCCGTGCGCGGCTGCGCCGCTCCGAGGAGCCCGCGCCGGAGCAGCTGGCCATCGGTGACCTGGTCATCGACGTGGCCGGGCACTCCGTCAAGCGGGACGGGCAGTCGATCGCGCTGACCCCGCTCGAGTTCGACCTGCTGGTCGCGCTCGCCCGCAAGCCCTGGCAGGTGTTCACCCGCGAGGTGCTGCTGGAGCAGGTGTGGGGCTACCGGCACGCGGCGGACACCCGCCTGGTCAACGTGCACGTGCAGCGGCTGCGCTCCAAGGTCGAGCGGGACCCGGAGCGCCCGGAGATCGTGGTGACGGTCCGCGGCGTCGGCTACAAGGCCGGACCGAGCTGAGATGCCCCCCGGCACGGCCCGGCGGGGCGGCCGGCGGTTCCTGATCGGAGCGACCGGCCGGCCCGTCCTGCGACTTTTCGTCCGCTGGGTGCGCCGGCCGCTGCTGCCGGCGATCCGGCTGTGGCGGCGCAACCTCCAGCTGCGGGTGGTCGCGGGCACCATGCTGATGTCGCTGGCCGTGGTCCTGATGCTCGGCTTCGTGGTCATCGGGCAGGTCAAGAACGGCCTGCTGGACGCCAAGGAGGACGCGGCGCAGAGCCAGGCCTCCGGCGGTTTCGCGGTGGCCCAGGAGAAGGCGAACACGCCCTCGCCCACCGACGCCCAGGACAACGCCGGCGGTGACGCCAGTGCCGGGCGCAACGTGAGCGGCTGGATGTCCGACCTGGTCGAGCAGCTGGCGAGCAGCGGGCAGAACGCCTACGACGTGGTCGCGCTGGGCGCGGGCAGCGGCGACGCGGCCGGGGACCTGGGCAACGGGGTGCGCGGTCCGCGCGCCTCCGGCGGGGTCAACCCGACCACCAGCATCCCGCAGAACCTGCGCACGCTGGTCGACGGCGGCACCGGCATGTACCAGGCCTTCACGACGATCGACTACACGGCCGGGGACAAGCGCCCCGAGCCGGCCCTGGTCATCGGCAAGCGGCTCACCGACATCAACGGCGAGCCCTACCACCTGTACTACCTCTTCCCGCTGACGCAGGAGGAGGAGTCGCTGACCCTGGTCAAGGGCACGCTGCTGACCGCCGGGGTGTTCGTCGTCATCCTGCTGTGCGCGATCGCCTGGCTGCTGGTGCGGCAGGTCGTCACGCCCGTGCGGATGGCCGCCGGGATCGTGGAGCGGCTGTCGGCCGGCAAGCTCCAGGAGCGGATGAAGGTCACCGGCGAGGACGACATCGCCCGCCTGGGCGAGGCCTTCAACAAGATGGCGCAGAGCCTCCAGCTCAAGATCCAGCAGCTGGAGGACCTGTCCCGGATGCAGCGGCGGTTCGTCTCGGACGTCTCGCACGAGCTGCGCACCCCGCTGACCACCGTACGGATGGCCGCGGACGTGATCCACGACGCGCGGGTGGACTTCGACCCGGTCACGGCGCGGTCGGCGGAGCTGCTGGCCAGCCAGCTGGACCGGTTCGAGACGCTGCTGGCCGACCTGCTGGAGATCAGCCGCTTCGATGCGGGTGCGGCGGCGCTGGAGGCCGAGCCGATAGACCTGCGGGACGTGGTGCGCCGGGTCATCGACGGCGCCGAGCCGCTGGCCGAGCGCAAGGGCAGCCGGATCCGCGTGCTGGGCGACACCCAGCCGGTCATCGCCGAGGCGGACGCCCGGCGGGTGGAGCGGGTGCTGCGGAACCTGGTCGTCAACGCCGTGGAGCACGGCGAGGGACGCGATGTGGTGGTCCGGCTGGCCTCCGCCGGCGGGGCCGTCGCGGTGGCCGTGCGCGACTACGGCGTGGGCCTCAAGCCCGGCGAGGCGACCCGGGTCTTCAACCGCTTCTGGCGGGCCGACCCGGCCCGCGCGCGGACCACCGGCGGCACCGGCCTGGGCCTGTCCATCGCGGTCGAGGACGCCCGGCTGCACGGCGGCTGGCTCCAGGCCTGGGGCGAGCCGGGCGGCGGTTCGCAGTTCCGGCTGACCCTGCCGCGGACCGCCGACGAGCCGCTGCGGGGTTCGCCGATCCCGCTGGAGCCGGAGGACTCGCGGGCCGCCCGGGCCCGGGCCGGGGCCGGGGCCGGTGCGGACGGCGGGATGCCGGCGCAGTACCCGGGGGAGCGCGAGCGCGACCCGATACCGCCGCGGACGCTGGTGGCCACGGCCGTGCCGGCGGACCCGACGGCGCTGCCCGGCAGCGGGGCGCGGGTGGTCGCCCGGCCCGGCGGCGAGAGCGCCGGACCGGCCGGCGGGGCCCGTACGACGGACGACAGGGACAGGGACACGGACCGGGAGGACGGCGCAGGTGGACGCTGAGGTCGAGGGCGGCCGGCCGGGCCGCGGCACGCGCCGCGGGGCCCGCCTGCGGGCCGCCGGGGCGGTGCTCGGGGCCGGTGCGCTGCTCGCGGGCTGCGCCTCGATGCCCGGCGGCGGGGACGTCAAGCAGGTCGAGGCCCCCCAGGGGGTGGACTCGCAGGTCCGCGTCTTCGGCGTGCCGCCGCCGGAGAAGGCCTCCCCGCTGGAGATCGTCGACGGCTTCCTGGACGCGATGACCAGCGACGACCCGAAGCTGGCCACCGCCCGCGAGTACCTGACCAAGGCCGCCGCCAAGAAGTGGAACCCGGCCGGCGGGATCACCGTGCTGTCCACCGAGCTCACCCGGCAGCGGCTGGGCAAGGCCGACGACCAGGACGCCGACGGCCAGCGCTTCGAGCTGTCCGGCACGCGGATGGCGCGGGTGGACGAGCGCAGCGCGTACCAGCCGGAGTCGGGCAACGCGGCGTACAAGGAATTCCTCCAGCTGGAGAAGGAGGACGGGCAGTGGCGCATCGGCGGGCTGCCCGACGGGCTGGTGCTGGGCGAGTCCGACTTCCAGCGCATCTTCCGCTCCGTCAACAAGTACTACTTCGCCTCCGGGATGCTGGTCGCGGATCCGGTCTTCGTGCGCAAGCGCCAGGACCCGGAGTCGCGGATGGACGCCATGACGCAGACCGTGCAGTCGCTGCTGGCGGGGCCGTCCAAGTGGCTGGGCCCGGTGGTCTCTTCGAGCTTCCCGACCGGTACCGCCCTCAAGGAGGGCACCCGGACGCTGGCGCTGGACGGGCAGAATGCGCTGCGGGTGCCGCTCAACTCCAAGGCGGACAACGTCGCCAACGGCCAGTGCAAGCGGATGGCGACCCAACTCCTCTTCACCGCGCGGGACCTGACGTCCTCTCGGGTGACGCAGGTGAATCTGGTGCGCTCGGACGACTCCGAGTTGTGCAGGGTGGACGAGCCGGAGGCGACGATCACCGCCAACCGGTTCCCGGCCGCCTCGCCGCAGAACCAGTACTACATCGACGACGACCACCACCTGCGGCGGATGCAGCTGCGGCTGGACACGGAGGCGCCGCCGGAATCGGTGGACATGGTGGCGGGACAGCTGGCCACCTCGCAGTTCAAGGTGTCCGCGGCGGCCGTCGCGCACGACGAGAAGCGGGCCGCGGTGGTCGGCGAGAACGGCCGTGACCTGTACATCGTGTCGCTGACCACCGGCGGGCCGCTGGGCGAGCCGGTGCTGCGCAGCGCCGCGGGCCCGGCCGCCGGGACCGGACAGCGGCTGTCGGCGCCGAGCTGGGACGTGCGCGGCGAGCTGTGGATCGCGGACCGCAACCCGGCCGACCCGGTGCTCTGGATGATCCCGGGCGGTACCGGCACCCCGCGCAAGGTGGACGTGGCCGGGCTGGGCGGCGGGCGCATCGAGTCGCTGCGGGTCTCCGCCGACGGGGTGCGGATCGCGCTGCTGGTCGAGAAGGACGGCCGGCACACGCTCCAGGTGGGGCGGATCGAGCGGCCCGACGGCCGGGGCGGCAGCGAGGAGCCGCTGGTGCTGGTGCGCGAGCTGCGGCCGGCCGCCCCGCAGATGGAGGACGTCACCGCGATGTCCTGGGCCTCGCGCGGGCGGCTGCTCGTGGTCGGCCGGGAGGCCGGGGGCGTGGTCCAGGCCCGGTACATGCAGGCGGACGGCTCCGAGGTGATCGCCGGCAGCCTGCCGGGCGCCACCGGCGTGACCGCCATCGCGGCCTCCGAGGACGAACGCCTGCCGGTGGTGGCCTACTCCCGCGAGGACGGCATCGTCTGGCTCCCGGCCGGCGCGCAGTGGCGCACGGTGGTGGACGCGGGGTCGGCACCGGTCTATCCGGGGTGAGGCGGGCGTAGGGCCCCTGAAAGGCCGGATCCGGCCGTCCTGGCGGCTCGGGGTACGGCGGTTTCCGGACGTGTTGCCGGGTTTTCCACAGGGGTGGCCGGGGGGCTGCGGGCGGGGCAGAGTGGGGGTGTGCGCGGGTGGGGGCGGGAGCTGGCCGGGCTGGTGCTGCCGGTGGACTGCGGCGGTTGCGGCGCCCCGCGGACCCGGCTGTGTGCGGCGTGCCGGCGGGCGCTGTGCGGGGCCCCGGCGCGTCCGGTGCGGCCGCGGCCGGCGCCGGCCGGGATGCCGCCCGTCCATGCCGCCGCGCCCTATGAAGGGGCCGTACGGTCCGTGCTGCTGGCCCACAAGGAACGCGGGGCGCTCGGGCTGACGGCGGTGCTGGGCCGGGCCCTGGCCGGGGCGGTGCTGGCTTCCGGCGGTGCGCCGGGGCCGGCCGGGCCGCTCGTACTGGTGCCCGTACCCTCCGCCGCACGGGCGGTCCGGGCGCGCGGGCACGACCCGGCGCGCGGGATCGCGCTGGCGGCCGCGCGGGAGCTGCGGGCGGCCGGTGCGCCGGCGCGGGTGGCGGCCGTGCTGGGGCAGCGCCGGCGGGTGGCCGACCAGGCGGGCCTGGGGGCGCGCGAGCGGCTCGCGAACCTCGCCGGGGCACTGGAGGTCCGGCGCGGCGGCGGGCGGCTGCTGGCGGGCGGCGAGGTGGTGCTCGTGGACGATCTGACGACCACCGGAGCCTCGCTCGCGGAGGCGGCCCGGGCGGTGCGGGAGGCCGCACCGGCAGGGGCTCCGGAGGCGTTCACCCGGTTGCGCGCCGCGGTGGTCGCGGCGGCTCCGCGATCTTTCGAAAACAATTGGAACTGACGGGATTCGTGCGTCGTTGCTGGTGGTAAGAGGGAAAACACACCTGAACGGACGTACGTTCCGGTAGCGGGTGCCGACAACCGTCCGAGCGAGATATGTTCGGTGGTAACCGGTAATGGCGAGCCTTCGGCCCCACCGTCGGATCGTGTGCTGTGGAGTTCCTCAGGTTTCTCTCGACTCCTGAAGTCGGTGGGGTGGAGATCTTGCCGATGGGGGAGGAGGAGGTGAAAGTCGCCTAGTCCGAGGTTCCGGTACTCACCGGAGCCTGGTGCAAAAGGGAGACGCTTCGCCCGCCGGGGCGGAGCGATCCGGGAACGGAGTTCTGCGTGGACATCGTCGTCAAGGGGCGCAAGACCGAGGTGCCCGAGCGGTTCCGCAAGCACGTGGCCGAGAAGCTCAACGTGGAGAAGATCCAGAAGATCGACGCCAAGGTCATCAGCCTGGACGTAGAGGTCTCGAAGGAACACAACCCGCGTCAGGCCGACCGCTCCGACCGTGTGGAGATCACGCTCCGTTCGCGAGGCCCGGTGATCCGCGCCGAGGCGGCAGCCGCCGACCCGTACGCGGCCCTGGACCTGGCCCAGGACAAGCTCGAGGCCCGACTGCGCAAGCAGCACGACAAGCGCCACACCCGCCGCGGCAGCGGCCGGATTTCGGCGGCCGAGGTGGCCGACCACGTTCCGGGCGTGGCTCAACTGAACGGAAACGGCGAAATCGTCCGGGAGGAAGAGGAGAAGATCCCCACGACGCGGATCGGCTCCATCGAAGTCCAGGGCGAAGGACCGCTGGTGGTCCGCGAGAAGACCCATTCGGCCGCACCCATGAGCCTCGACCAGGCCCTCTACGAGATGGAACTGGTCGGGCACGACTTCTACCTGTTCGTCGACGCCGACACCAAGATGCCCAGCGTCGTCTACCGGCGGCACGCGTACGACTACGGCGTCATCCATTTGAACGCCGACAGCCACTCCACCTCGGAAGAGGCCCGCGGCGCGGGCGGGGCGCTCGGCGGCTGACGGCCGGCACCCCGCGCGCGGGGAAGAACCATCCGTGCCATGCCCCCGGGTGGCGCCTTTCGCGCCCCCCCGGGGGCGTCCATTTGCGGCCAGTGACCCCCCGCCGGGACCGCCGGGCATGGAATCATGGCGGGCAGCCAACCGGCGGCACGGGCGCTCCGGTTGGCCGGCACACGTACGACGGGCCACGGCCGTCAGGGGGAGGAACGATGGCGGACAGCTTCGGACCCGTGCACGACGAGGACGAGGCGGGCTGCTCCGGACCGGGGGCGGGCCGCGGGCCGGGCGGCGAACCGATCCGGGTCCTGGTCGTCGACGACCACGCCCTCTTCCGCCGCGGCCTGGAGATCGTCCTGGCGCAGGAGGAGGACATCCAGGTCGTGGGCGAGGCCGGGGACGGCGCCGAGGCCGTGGACAAGGCCGCCGACCTGCTCCCCGACATCGTCCTGATGGACGTCCGGATGCCCCGGCGCGGCGGTATCGAGGCCTGCACCTCCATCAAGGAGGTGGCCCCCAGCGCGAAGATCATCATGCTGACGATCAGCGACGAGGAGGCCGACCTCTACGACGCGATCAAGGCCGGGGCCACCGGCTACCTCCTCAAGGAGATCTCCACGGACGAGGTGGCCACCGCCATCCGCGCGGTGGCCGACGGGCAGTCGCAGATCAGCCCCTCGATGGCCTCCAAGCTGCTGACCGAGTTCAAGTCGATGATCCAGCGCACCGACGAGCGGCGGCTGGTCCCCGCGCCCCGGCTGACCGACCGGGAGCTGGAAGTGCTCAAGCTGGTGGCCACCGGCATGAACAACCGGGACATCGCCAAGGAGTTGTTCATCTCCGAGAACACCGTCAAGAACCACGTGCGCAACATTCTGGAGAAGCTGCAGCTGCACTCCCGGATGGAGGCCGTGGTCTACGCGATGCGGGAGAAGATCCTCGAGATCCGCTGACGGCGCACCGGCGGCGCGGCCCGGGTCAGCCCAGGTGGGCCAGCTCCGCCGTCACCGCCGCCGCCTCCGCGGGGCTGCCCGCCCGGTCCACCCGTACCTCCTCGCAGCCCACCCAGCGCGCGGCCTCGGCCAGGGCCGCGGCCATCGCCGGGGCGGCCTTGGGGGTCGTCAGCGAGAGCTGCCGGGCGACCAGGGTGCGGCCCTCCCGGGCCGGGTCCACCCGTCCCTGGAGCCGGCCGCCGGCCAGCAGCGGCATCGCGAAGTAGCCGTGCACCCGCTGGGGCTTGGGGACGTACGCCTCCAGCCGGTGGGCGAAGCCGAAGACCCGCTCGGTGCGCGGCCGGTCCCACACCAGGGAGTCGAAGGGCGAGAGCAGGGTCGTGCGGTGCCGGCCGCGCGGGGTCGCGGCGAGCGCCGCCGGGTCCGCCCAGGCGGGCTTGGCCCAGCCCTCGACCGACACCGGCACCAGCCCGCTGTCCGCGATCACGGCGTCGACCTGCTCGCCCTTGAGGCGGTGGTAGTCGGCGAGGTCGGCGCGGGTGCCCACA
>NZ_JBFBGK010000157.1:0-13926 GCF_040684615.1 Streptomyces sp. NPDC089919 | reverse complement strand
GGCCGGTGGAGCGCAACACCCGCTACGAGATCATCCGCGAGTACCCGGGCCCGGACGCGTCCCTGCGCGAGTCCCCCCAGCCGATGCGGGTCTGAGGTCATGACCTCGACCGACCTGACCGGGGCGGTGGCCGAGGCCGTCGCCCCGCTCGTCTTCACCTTCGAGCCGGCCGTGGACCGGGCCCTCCACGAGGGCCTGCTGGAGCTGTGGGTCGAGGTGACCAACGCCGGCGGGGCCGTGGGCTTCGTCGCGCCGGTGACCGCCGACGAGGTGCGGCCGGCGCTGATCACCCAGCTGGCCGCGGTGGCGGCCGGCCGGATGCGGCTGCTGGTCGGCCGGGACGGCGCCGGCCGGGTGCTGGCGGCCGGCTTCCTCGCCCCCAACGCGCACCATCTCCAGACCCACTGGCTCTGGGCGTACACGGTCATGGTCCACCCGGCCCGCCAGGGCCGCGGCGAGGGCCGCGCCCTGATGTCGGCCCTGGCCGACGCGGCCCGCACCCTCGGCGGCATCGAGGCGATCCGCCTCTCCTGCCGCGGCGGCCTGGGCCTGGAGCGCTTCTACACCACCTGCGGCTACACGGAGGTCGGCCGCGTCCCCGGAGCCATCCGCGTGGCCCCGGGCGACGACCGCGACGACATCGCGATGCTGCTGCGGCTCTTGTAGTGGGTATGCCCCGGGGATGACGGGGGCGAAGTGGGACCAACGCGCGGTGGCGCTGGTGGAGTTGCGCGGCACGACCACCGACACCGACCTCCTCGAGGAGGCCCTGGCGGCCCGAGGCTGGCCGGTCCTGGAGAAACGCGCGGGGCCGGCGGGGCCGCTGGTGGACCGGCGGGGCTGGTACGTGGTGGAGGTCCGCTTCCCGGGGTCGTCCTTCCGGGCCGTCACGGGCGCCCGGCACCGGCTCGAAGCGCTGGCGGAGGAGCTGTCGCTGGACCTCGTCGTGGAGGCTGTGGACCGGGTCGTGCGGCAGGCGCCGGAGCGGCCGGTGTGGCACGTGGCCCGGGACCAGCCCATGGCGTGGCCACCGCTGCCGTTGGTGCTGAACCGCCGGTCGATCCAGTGGCGGCTGCGGCGGTTGGGGCTGCTCGACCGATACCCGGGTGATACGGGCCGCCAGGTCCGCGCGGACTCACCGGGCTCCGCCCGCCACCTCGCGGCCCGTCCACTACCGGGGGCGCGGCCGACGCCCGCAGGGGTGGACGTCCGCCGGTCCGTCAAGGAAGCGCCGTTGGGCTTCGGGGGCCGGCGCATTGCGCGTTCGCTGCATTTCGCCGGATCGCTCGGCCTCGTCCTAGGGGCAGTGGGGGCCCTGGCGATCGCCCGCAGACCGGGCTCAGTGCCTCCTGAGCTGCCGGGACTGCTGTTCCTGGCCGGCGTGCTGGTGGCGGGCGTCGGTGCTGCCCTGCGCGGAGTGGTGGCCGGGGCGCGGGCGCGGTCCGTGCTGCTGGTGGTCGTGTGCAGTGGCACGCCGGCTGGGGTGGTGGCCGCGCTGGTGCTGGGCGCCGCGCAGCCCGAGATCGCCGCGCGGGCCGCGGGCGGGCTGGGCTTGGCGTACATGGTCCTGGGCGGTCTGCGGCTGCTGGTGCGGCAGGCGAGCTGGCGGGCCGTCGTGCCGTGGCTGCTGCCCGCCCTGCTGCCCTTCGTCCCGGGGTTGCTGCCGGCTCTCGGCCTGTCGCTGCCCACTCTCTACCTCGACGCCTTCGGAGTGGCGCCGGAGGACGTGGAGGTGGGCGTGGTGCCGGAGCTCGCCGCTTCGCTGCGGATGCTGGCCGCGGTCTCGGTCTGGCTGTGCGCGCCGGCCCTCCTGGGCGTGCTGGAGCACTGCCACCTGATGGTCCGGGCGCGCTGGGTGGGCTACACGCTCTTCGCCCTGTGCTCGGTGTACGCGGTAGCCGTGGGGGCGGTGGCCTCTGTCCAGCCCGCCGTGCAGGCCGGCCGTACTGCCCGGGCCGCCGCCGCGGCGGGCCGCACCCCCGCCCCCTACTACGGCGTCGAGCCCGAATGGGTGTGCGTGAAGCCGGTGGAGACGCTTGCGAAGGTGCCCGTGCAGGGCGGGGAGCTGGTGGGCGGGCGGGCGTACCTGCTGCTGGGGGACGCGGACGGGACGGCCGTGCTGTGGGACCGGGTCACGAAGGAGGCCGTGAAGGCGCCGCTCGCCTCGCTCCGGCTGGTGCCTGCGGACGACCCCCGCCGGGCTTGTCCGTAGTCCCGGCGTGCTTCACTGGACGGGCCGGGTCGGAGGGTCGTAGCTTCCGGGCGGTGCCGGACCAGAAGGACGTAGAAGAGAGAAGGCTGCCGTGGCTCCGAAGCCGAGCGCGACGATCCGTTACACCGCGATGCGCGTGAGCATCTTCGTGGGATGCCTGGTGCTGGTCGCGGGCCTGGTCAAGCTGAAGGTGCTGCCCTCCGGCCTCGGCGACGCCAACGCCATCTGGGTCGTGCTGCTGGCGCTGGTGCTCTCCGCGCCGCTCTCCTTCGTCCTGCTGCGCAAGCAGCGCGACGAGATGTCCGCGCAGATCAGCGGCCGCGTCGAGGGCGTCAAGAACAAGCTGGCCGACAACCGCAGCCAGGAAGACGCCGCCGACGACGCGGCCCGCGCGAGCTGACTCCCCGGACAGGGGGCCCGATGGGTTTGCGCGGACGGGTGCTGGCGGTCGCGGGAGCGGTCGCGGTGACCGCGCTGGCCGTGTTCGCGGTGTGCTGGCACGACCGCTCCTCGGCGGGGGGCGGTAGTTCTGTGACCGTCTGGGGCATGCCCGGGGAGTCCGTGGACATCCGGTTGCCCCGCCTCGCGGCCGGTTCGGCTCGCGTCGAGCTCCCCCCGGGCACGTACCTGCTGCCCGGCGCGGATCGCCCCGGTACCGCGTTCTGCGCTCATACGGGCTACCAGAACGACATCGACGTCTACTGCGCCGTCGACGGTACGGGCGTCCTCAGGATCAGCATC
Source organism: Streptomyces sp. NPDC089919 (assembly GCF_040684615.1). Lineage (NCBI taxonomy): Bacteria > Bacillati > Actinomycetota > Actinomycetes > Kitasatosporales > Streptomycetaceae > Streptomyces > Streptomyces sp. NPDC089919. The sequence goes on along the minus strand of NZ_JBFBGK010000157.1, from coordinate 10,973 downwards.
CCCGGAGAGGGAGAGGTGAAGGTCGGGCAGCACCTGCGGCCCGGCCTCGTCTCCATACGGAACCGGGACAAGAGCTGGGGGGTACCCATTCACCTGATCGTCGGCGAGCGGCCGGCTCCCCTCTGGCGGCGGCCGGCCGTCGTGGGCGCTGCGGCGGGGGTGCTCCTCGCGGGCGGCGCGGCGTGGGCGTGGTGGCGGCGCCGTAAGCTTCGTCACACGGCGGACGCCTGAGTTACCTGCGCCCCGGCACCGGAAAAGCCTTCCGGTGCCGGGGCGTTGTCGTGTCCCGGGGCCGGTTCAGGTTGTCCGGATCTCAACATTCTCAAAGCAAGGCTTTCAGGTTCTCAAAGTTTGAGTGTTAGCTTTGGTCGGTCAGATGTGCCATTAGTCGGAGTGTGTCCGTGTCCGCGTTCTCCAAGACCGCCGCAAGAATCCCGTTCTGGGTCCAGATCGTCGCCGGTCTGGTGCTCGGAGTCCTGCTGGGCTGGCTGGCCCGCAGCCAGGACATCAGCTGGCTCCACACCACCCTGGAGAAGGTCGGCGACCTCTTCGTCCAGCTGCTGAAGCTGGCCGTGGCCCCGCTGGTCTTCTTCGCGATCCTCGTGTCGATCACCAACCTCCGGAAGGTCAACAACGCGGCGCGGCTCGCCTCGCGGACCCTCCTCTGGTTCATGATCACCTCGCTGATCGCGGTGGCCATCGGCCTCGCCCTCGGCCTGCTGACCAACCCCGGCGCCGGCACCGGTCTGACGCCCAAGGACGGCCAGCTGCCCAAGCACACCGGTTCCTGGATCGACTTCCTGACCGGCATCGTGCCCACCGACGTGGTGACCCCCTTCACCGAGCTGAACGTCCTGCAGATCGTCTTCATGGCCGCCGTCGCCGGCATCGCCGCGCTCCAGCTCGGCGAGAAGGCCGCCCCGATCCTGACCCTCGCGGAGTCCGTCCTCGAACTGCTCCAGAAGGCGCTGTGGTGGGTCATCCGGCTCGCCCCGCTGGGCACCGTCGGCCTGATCGGCTACGCCATCGCCGACTACGGCTGGGACCTGATCGGCAAGTACGCGACCTTCACCGCGGACGTCTACATCGGCTGCGCCCTGGTGATGTTCGGCGTCTACCCGCTGCTGCTCGCCACCGTCGCCAAGGTCAACCCGCTGCAGTTCTTCAAGGGCGCCTGGCCCGCGATCCAGCTGGCCTTCGTCTCCCGCTCCTCGGTCGGCACCATGCCGGTCACCCAGAAGGTCACCGAGCGCCTGGGCGTGCCGAAGGAGTACGCCTCCTTCGCGGTGCCGTTCGGCGCCACGACCAAGATGGACGGCTGCGCGGCGATCTACCCGGCGCTGGCCGCGATCTTCATCGCGCAGATCTTCGACGTCCCGCTGAACGTCGGCGACTACCTGCTGATCGCCTTCGTCTCGGTCATCGGCTCGGCCGCCACCGCGGGCCTGACGGGCGCCACGGTCATGCTGACGCTGACCCTGTCGACCCTCGGCCTCCCGCTGGAGGGCGTCGGCCTGCTGATGGCGATCGACCCGGTCCTCGACATGATGCGCACCGCCACGAACGTCGCCGGCCAGTCGCTGGTGCCGGTGGTCGTCGCGGCCCGCGAGAACATCCTCGACAAGGCCGCCTATGCCTCGGCCTCCGCCTCCCCGATCGACGCCCCGTCGACCCCGGAGCCGGCGGCGGCCTGACCCGCCCGCCGGAGCGCCGCAGCCCCCGTTCCCTGCCGGGCGGGGGCTGCGGCGTGTCCGCGGTCGGCGGACGGGCGGGGTCAGTTGGTCTGCTGGTCCCAGCCGGTGAGGGTGGAGCGGATGGCGCAGGTCACCTCGGACTTCTCACCGGGGTTCTTCCAGGGCCCGTAGAGGGTGTTGTGGATGTCGTGGGCGTTGCCCTGGCCGCGGATGTTGTCGCAGTGGACGACGGCCCGGTGCTGGTTGACCATCTTGGCGCCCGAGATGCCGGGGCCGTAGACGGGCGTGCAGACGGAGGTGACGTGGCCGCGGCCCATCGTGAGGCCGCGCTCCACGCTGCAGCGGGACTGGGTGGCGGCGAACGCGTCGGACGAGGCCGCGACGGTGCCGAGGCCGCCCAGCAGCGAGGCCAGGGCCAGGACGGGCACGGCCCGGCGTGCGGTCGTGATCATGAAGAGCTCCTTGTACGAGGGGGGGAGGGCAGGAGCGCCGGTCGGCGGCTCCGCCCGGCTCCGAGTCTCGGCCGGACCCGCCGTGTCGGCCCATCCGCCGACCGGCGGGACTTGTACCCCCCCTCAAGGGGGCGCCGCAGCCCCCCGTCGGGAGCTATCCGGCGGGGGTGGCCCGGGGGTGCGGGTCGTGGGCGACGGTGAGGTTCCAGCGGACGTCGCCGGACGGGGTGAGGGCGATGGTGGTCGGGCCCTTCCGGCGGCGGTCGCGGGAGATCTGGTTCAGCTGCTTGGCGACCTCACCGGCCGTGCAGTGCAGGGTGAACTCCATCTCGTGCGGGAGGACGACCTCGAGGGTGCCGTCGCCCAGGCACGCGGGGGCGACGGCCAGCGCACCCGGCCCGTCCGCCGCGGCCGGCAGCTCGTACACCCGGCCGCCCGAGGTGGCGTCCACGCGCAGGAGTTCCTGCCCCTCGCCGAGGTGCGGCGCCGCGCCGAGGACGGGGGCCGGCCGCGGCGGGGCCAGGTGCCGGGCCGGGGCGGCCGGGACGGCCTTCGCGGGCGCCGGGGCCGGGGACGAACAGGCCGTCAGGGGCAGGGCCGCGACGGCCAGGAAGGCGGCTGCGGCGAGGGCCCGCGGGCGTGCGTGCATGGGGCGGCTCCGGTCGTGGGGCGAGCGGTCGGGTGGGCGCTCGGGGTGCGGTCCCGCTCGGACGAGCGGTGCGCCCGGCGAGTGGATCACCCGGACGTGCCCGCACCGTACGACGGGATTCCGCGCTTCCGGGAGGCCCGCCCGACTTCTCTGAGCCACATTTGAGGCGGAGCGCCCGCCTCCGCCCGCCGGGACGGCCCGGACGGCGGCGGCGGCCGGTCAGCTCTGGCCGTACAGCTCCTCGATCTCCTTCGCGAAGTCGGTGGCGATGGCGGTGCGGCGCAGTTTCAGGGAGGGGGTCAGGTGGCCCGCCGCCTCCGTGAAGTCGGTCGCCAGGATGCGGAAGCGGCGGATGGACTCGGGGCGCGAGACCAGCTTGTTGGCCTCGTCGACGGCCCGCTGCAGCTCGCCGCGCAGTTCCTCGTCGTGGACCAGGTCGGCCATCCGGACCTCGGTCTTGCGGCGCATCTGCCGCCAGTGGTGCAGCCCGTCCGGTTCCAGGGTGATCAGCGCGGTGACGTACGGCCGGTGCTCGCCGACGACCATGCACTGGCCGACCAGCGGGTGCGCCCGCAGCCAGTCCTCGAGCGGGGCGGGGGCGACGTTCTTGCCGCCCGAGGTGATGATGATGTCCTTCTTGCGGCCGGTGATCGCCAGGTAGCCGTCGGCGTCGAGCTCGCCGATGTCCCCGGTGGGGAACCACTGTTCGTGGTCGGTCGCGGGCACGACCGCGGCCCGCTGCGCGTCCCAGTACCCGCCGAAGACGTGGCCGCCGCGCAGCAGCACCTCGCCGTCCGGGGCGATCCGCACGGCGGTGCCGGGCAGCGGCCAGCCGACGGTGCCGAGCCGGGGGTTCAGGGGCGGGGTGATGGTGCTGGCCCCGCAGGTCTCGGTGAGCCCGTACCCCTCGAACACCTCGACGCCGGCGCCCGCGTAGAAGGCCGCCAGCCGGTCCCCGAGCGGCGAGCCGCCGCTGATCACGTACCGGACCCGGCCGCCGAGCGCGGTCCGGATGCGCCGGTAGACCAGCGGGTCGTACAGCGCCCGGGCCGCCCGCAGGCCCAGTCCCGGCCGGTCGGTGCGGCCGTAGCGGCGGGCGATCCGGGCGGCGCGGTCGAAGGAGGCGGCCCGGCCGATCTTCTCGGCGGTGGCCCGGCCGGTGTTGTAGACCTTCTCCAGCACGTACGGGATGGCCAGCAGGAAGGTGGGGCGGAAGCCGGCCAGGTCGGCGAGGAGTTCTTCGGTCCGGATGCTGGGCGCGTGGCCGAGCTTGACCCGGGCGCGGATGCAGCCGATCGCCACCATCCGTCCGTACACGTGGGACAGGGGCAGGAAGAGCAGGGTCGAGGCGGGGTCCTTGCTGACCGACTTGAAGACCGGGTGCAGCAGCTCGACGACGTTGTCGACCTCGGCGAAGAGGTTGCCGTGGGTGATCACGCAGCCCTTGGGGGTGCCGGTGGTGCCGGAGGTGTAGATGACGGTGGCCACGGACTGGGGCGCGGTGTGGGCGCGCCGGGCCAGCACCGCGACGTCCGGGATGTCCGTGCCGGCGTGGACGAGCTGGGCGACGGCGCCGGTGTCGAACTGCCACAGGTGGGTGAGGCCGGGCAGCTGGGAGCGTTCCGCGCTGATCAGGCGGGCCTGGGTGGTGTCCTCGACCACGCAGGCCACGGCCCCGGAGTCCTGGATGATCCAGCGGGCCTGGAGGGCCGAGGAGGTCGGGTAGATCGGGACGGTGATCAGGCCGGCGGCCCAGGCCGCGAAGTCGAGCAGGGTCCATTCGTAGGTGGTCCGCGCCATGATCGCGATCCGGTCGCCCCACTCCAGGCCCTGGGCGATCAGGCCCTTCGCCACCGCCAGCACCTCGGCCGCGAAGGCCTCGGCGGTCACGTCCCGCCAGCTGCCGTCGGGCTGCTTGCGGGCCAGGACCGGCTCGCGGGGGGCCTCCTGGGCGTTCAGGAACGGCAGGTCGCCGAGCGACCCCTGCTCCGGGGGGCTGGCGAGCGGCGGTACGTAGACCTCGCGGACCACGCGGTCCACGACGGTCTTGACGGGGGTACCGGGGGATCGGGCGGGGGCTTGCGGGCCGGGTGGCGGGGGCACGGACACTCCTCGGCGGCTCGGGAGGTGTTACCGCCGGTAATTTACTGCCGGGTAGCCGCCAGGGACAGCCCCGTGCGGCACCTTGCACGAGCCTGCACCGGCTGGGTGCGAATGATTTGCAGGGGGTTCCGGGGTTCTTCACAGGTGGGGGCCGTTCGTGGTGTGTGGGTCCCCCGCCCCACACACCACGAACGGCGGCCCCGGCGGTGGGACCTTATGGTGGTGCGGGGGCACACCCTGGAGGTGCCATGCACCGGCCTCGTCTGGGCCTGTTCTGCGCTGCGGCGCTGGCGGCCACCACGCTCGCCGCCGCGCCGGCGCCCGCACCGCCCGCCCCCGACCCGCTCGCCCGCTTCTACCGGCAGCACCTCGAGTGGGCGCGCTGTGCGGAGCCGGGGCCGCGGGAGATGCGGTGCGCCACGCTCACCGTGCCGATCGACTACGCCGACCCCGGCAAGGGGACCGTCGGGCTCGTGGTGGCCCGGATTCCCGCCACCGGCCCCCGCAAGGGCGCGCTGGTGCTCAACTTCGGCGGGCCCGGCGGACCCGGCGTCGCCACCCTGGCCGCCGCCGCGCACCGCTTCGGGGACCTCGGCGAGGGCTACGACCTGGTCACCTTCGACCCCCGCGGGGTCGCCCAGAGCGCCCCCGTCAGCTGCGGCGGCGCCCTCGACGAGGCCGGCACCGGCGACTCCGACGCCGCCCGGGTGGAGTCCCTGCGGACCGCCGCCCGCGAGTGCGCCCGCAACTCCGGCCCGGTCCTCCCGTACGTCGGGACCGTCAACGTCGCCCGCGACATGGACGTGCTGCGCCAGGCGCTCGGCGAACGCCGGCTCAACTACCTCGGCTTCTCCTACGGCACCCGGCTCGGCGCCGTCTACGCCGCCGAATTCCCGAAGCGGACCGGCCGGATGGTGCTCGACGGGGTCGACACCCTCTCCGAGCCGCTGGTGCAGCAGGCGCTGGTCTCCGCGCAGGGCCAGCAGGAGGCCCTGGACAACTTCCTCACCTGGTGCACCCGCCAGCGCGGCTGCGTCTACGGGACCAACGCCCGCACCGCCAAGGAGAAGCTGCCCGCGCTGGTCGACCGGCTGAACGCCGAGCCGCTGATCGGCCCGGCCGGGTACGCCTTCACCGGCCAGGACGTGGTCAACGGCATAGGGTTCGCGCTCTACTCGCGCCGCAACTGGCCCCGGCTCGCCGACGCCCTCGGCCGCATCGAGTCCGAGCGCGACCCCGGCGGGATGCTGGAACTCGGCGGCCTCTTCGGCCCCGAGCCGGACCCGGAGCCGGACGCCTCCGCGAGCCCCGCCCCCGGCGAGAAGGTGGTCGGCACCACCGACGTGCCCTGGGACAACTCCACCGCCGCGCTGATCGCGGTGAGCTGCGCCGACGCCCCCGACCGGATCGGCGGCGGGGACCCGGCCAGGGTGGTCGAGGAGATCGACGGCCTGCAGGCGGAGTTCCTGGAGGCCTCCAGGCTCTTCGGACCCTCCCAGCTGCTGAGCGTGCTCTCCTGCTACGGCCGGCCGGCCGGCACCGACTTCATCCGCAAGATCGACCGGCCCGGCGCCCCGCGGATGCTGCTGGTCGGCACCCGCGGCGACCCGGCGACCCCGTACCGCTGGACCGAGGAGACCGCGAAGCGGCTGGGCAACGCGGTCGTCCTCGACTACAAGGGCGAGGGCCACGGCGGCTACGACGCCTCGCCCTGTGTGCGCGCCCACGTCGACGCGTACCTGCTCGACGGCTCGCTGCCGCGCGGCACCGCCTCCTGCACCGCCGACGAGTGAGGCCAGCGCCCCAGGAGCCCGGTACGGCTCAGCAGTTGCCCCGCTCGGGCCGGCCCGCGAACCGGTCGGCCAGCCAGTTCCCGGCCGCCACCGACTGGGTGATCACCCCGCTGACGTGCTCGCCGAGCAGGATGGTCTCCCAGTGCACCGCGGCGCCCCGGGCGCACCAGTCGGCGCGCAGCGTCCGGTCCACCGCGTACGGGATCAACTCGTCGGCCAGCGCGTGGTACTGGTACACCGGCGCGGCCGGGGCCCGGCGGCCGAGCTTCGACTGGTCCAGACGGGCCTGCCAGTCGGGGCGGTCCAGCGGGTTGACGGTGGTCAGGTCGGAGATCTTCTTGAAGGAGCCGATCCCCGCGTCGATCGCGACGCAGTTGTCCTTGAAGAAGTCCACCAGCGCCCTGCCGGCCGGGGTGAGGTACGAGTCCAGCCTCAGCTCGGGGAAGGCCGCGTCCTGGCCGGCCGCCGCCATGAAGATCAGACCGGAGCCGTAGCTGCCGTCGTTGAAGTCCGCGACGGCCCGCAGGTCCGCCGGGACCCCGCCGGTGGCGGTGCCCTTGACCTTCAGCTCGGGCGCGTAGGAGGCGGCCAGCTCGGCGGCCCAGGAGGAGGCCTGGCCGCCCTGCGAGTAGCCCATGATGCCCACCGGGCCGTCCGCGGACAGGCCGGCGCCGGGCAGCCGCTGGGCGGCCCGGGCCACGTCCAGCATCGCGTGCCCGGCCGAGGGGCCGACCGTGTAGGTGTGCACGCCGGGGGTGCCCAGCCCCTCGTAGTCGGTGACCGCCACCGCCCAGCCGCGCAGCGTCAGTTGCTGGATGAGGTTGGCCTCCAGGGCCGTGCCGCGCGGGAAGTTGGCGCTCGGCGCGCAGGAGTCGCCCAGGCCCACCGTCCCGACGGCGTAGGTGACCAGCGGCCGGGGGCCGGTGCGCCCGTCCTGCGGGACGATCACGGTGCCGGAGACCACGTCCGGCGCGCCGTCGGCGGTGGTCGACCGGTAGTGCACCTTCCAGGCCCTGGTGTTCGTCCACTGCCCCGGCAGCGGGTGGAAGGCGGAGGGCTCGACGGAGACGAGGTCCCCGGGGGCGCCGGCGGCCGGGACGGCCTGCGCCGTCGCGGCGGTGGTGGGGAGTACGGCGGCCAGCACGAGGGTCGCGACGGCGGCCAGGGCGGTGCTGCGGATGCCCATGGGCGATCTCCCAGCTTCGTGTGGGGGTGGGGGAACCCCGACGGTAGCGACGCCCCCCGCCCCCCACCGCTGACCGCGCCGCTCACCTTTCCTGACTTCAGGGCGCCGCGGCCCCGCCGGTGTCCCGGTAGGCGCCCGGGGTGGTGCCCGTCCAGCGGCGGAAGGCGCGGTGGAAGGCGGTGTCCTCGGAGAAGCCGAGGCGGGTGGCGAGGCCGGCGATGGGCTCGTCGCTCTCGGCCAGGCCCGCGATGGCCGCGTCCCGCCGGACGTGGTCCTTGAGCTCCTGGAAGGAGGTGCCCTCGCGGCCCAGCCGGCGGCGCAGGGTCGCCGGGCTCACCGCGAGCCGGGCCGCCACCTCGCCCAGGGCCGGCAGCCGGGGCCCGCCGCGCAGGTCCCGGGCGAGGGCCCGGCGGACCTGCTCGGCGACCGTGGTGCCGTACTCGGGCCGGCCGAGCAGGTCGGCGGGGGCCCGCCGGAGCATCGCGTCCAGCTCCGCCTCGTCCCGCACCAGCGGCGCCGCCAGCCACTGCGCGGGGAAGCCGGTACCGGTGTACGGCTCCCCGAAGCGGACCGGGCAGTCGAAGAGCAGCTCGTACTCGGCCGCGTGCGCCGGCGGGGGATAGGCGAAGGCCGCGTACGCCAGCGGGATCCGGCGGCCGATCAGCCAGCTGCACAGCCGGTGCGCGATGAGCAGCAGGCACTCGGTGAGGAAGCGCTCCTCGTCCCGCGCCAGGTCGGTGCGGACGGTCAGCCGGGCCAGGTCGCCGCCCGGCTCCGGCACGGCCTCCAGGGCGAGTTCGGGCCCGCCGGGGAAGAGCCCGTAGAAGGCCGTGCCGCGGTGCAGCGCCGCCCCCAGGTCCCGGCAGCCCAGCGCGGCGTGGCACATCATCGCGAAGGTGCCGGGCCGGCTGGGCGCGCTGCCCAGCCCCAGGAACTCGTCCTCGGTCTCCCGGTACAGCGCCCGGAACAGCCGCGCGAACTGGGCGGGGGTGACCCGCGCCCGGTCGTCGCCGAGCAGCAGCGGCGGGATCTGCGCGGCCTGCAGCAGCGGCACGGTGTCGAGCCCGGCGCGGCGCGCACCCGCGAGCAGGGCGCGTACGTGGTGCACGGTGATCGTCCGCCTTCCCATGCGCACGACGGTAGTTGCTCTGAGCGCTGCGGTCAGCGGGGCTGACGCTTCCGGTCATGCCGCCGGGCGGCCCGCGGTGCCTAGCGTCGGGGGACACCTCACCCCGGGAGGACATGCGATGCGTGCGTACGACGGCAGGCCGCGGACGCTGGCGGTGTTCACCGAGTGGACCGCGCACCGGCACGGGCCGGAGCCCGCGCTGCGGTTCCGCGCCCCCGACGGCGGCTGGCGGCGGGTCTCGTACGAGGAGCTGCACGCGGCCGTCGGCCGCGCGGGCCGGGCCCTGCTGGGGCTGGGGGTGGCGGCCGGCGAGCGGGTGGCCGTGCTGGCCGAGACCCGGCCGGAGTGGACGTACACGCACTTCGGGGTGCTGGCGGCGGGCGCCGTCCTGGTGCCGGTGTACCCGACGGCGGGCGAGGAGGAACTGGCCTGGGTGCTGGCCGACTCCGAGGCGGTGGCGGTGGTCTGCGACGACGCCCGGCAGGAGGCCCGGGTGGCCGCCCTGCGGGACCGGCTGCCGAAGCTGCGCGCGGTGGTGGGGATGGACGAGCTGACGGGGGAGGCGGGGGACGGTGCCGCCGCGTCCGGTACCCCCGGGCCGCCGGACGCGCTCGGGGACCGGGCCGCCGCGGTGCGCCCCGCGGACGACGCCGCGATCGTCTACACCTCGGGGACCACCGGGCTGCCCAAGGGCTGCCGGCTCACCCACGGCAACCTCGGGGCCGTCCAGGACGCCACCCTCCCGCTGGTGCGGGGCGGCCCGGGCGACTCGACGTACCTGTACCTGCCGCTGGCGCACCTGCTCGCCCAGCTCATCCAGTTCACCACCCTCCTGGAGGGCGGCGAGCTGTGCTACTTCGGCGGCCGGATCGAGGACGTGGTGGGCGAGCTGGCCGAGGCCCGGCCCACCCATCTGCCGTCCGTACCGCGGCTGTTCGAGAAGGTGCACGCGGTGGTGCGGTCGCTGGCGGAGGCCCGGGAGGGCGGCCGGGAGCGCTTCGAGGCGGCGGTCCGGCTGGGCGTCCTGGAGTCGGAGGGGGCCCTGCCCGAGGAGTCCCGGGCGGCCTGGGAGGCGGCCCGGGAGACCCTGTACGAGCCGGTCCGGGCGGCCTTCGGGGGCCGGCTGCGCTGGGCGCTGACCGGCGGCGCCCCGATCGCCCCGGAGACCCTGGACTTCCTGCGGGCCTGCGGGATCCGGGTCTTCGAGGGGTACGGGATGACGGAGTCGGGCGGGGTGATCTCGCTCAACCACCCCGGCGCGGTCCGGTACGGCACGGTCGGCCGCCCGGTCGACGGCTGCGAGGTGCGGATCGGCCCGGACGGCGAGGTGCTGGCCCGCGGGCCGATGGTCTTCCCGGGCTACCACGGCGACCCGGCGGCGACCGCGGGCGCGCTGGACGCCGACGGCTGGCTGCACACCGGCGACCTCGGGGAGCTGGACGCGGACGGCTTCCTGCGGATCACCGGCCGTAAGAAGGAGCTGATCATCACCTCGGCGGGGAAGAACCTCACGCCCTCGGAGGCGGAGTTCGCGATCCAGCGCTCCCGGTACGTCTCCCGCGCCGTGATGATCGGCGACCGCCGGCCGTACCCGGTCGCGCTGATCACGCTGGACGCCGCGGAACTGGCCGGCTGGGCGGCCCGCGAGGGCGCCGACCCGGGCCCGGCGCCCTGGTCCTCCCCGGCGGTCCGGGCGCTGGTGGCGGAGGCCGTGGCGGAGGCGAACGCCACGCTCTCCCGGCCGGCCCGGATCCGCGCCTTCCGGATCCTCCCGGCCGAGTTCACCGTCGCCGCCGGGGAGCTGACCCCCACCCTCAAACTCCGCCGCCCGGCCATCGAGGCCCGCTACGCCGCCGAGATCGCGGAGCTGTACGAGGAGTAGGGGGGCGGAGTTTGAGCGTGGGGGGTCGGGGGCGGGAAAGATCCTCCTTGAGCAGTAGGGTGATTTTTTTGCTAACGCATTACTC
>NZ_JBFBGK010000156.1:0-13944 GCF_040684615.1 Streptomyces sp. NPDC089919 | reverse complement strand
CCGCGGTGAGCGGCGACGCCCACGGCACCGGCGGCACGGTCAAGAAGAACGACATCAAGAAGCAGCTGAAGGAGAACCTGAAGGCCAAGCTCGGCCACTGAGCCGGCGCCGCCCCGGGGACCCCGGACCGCCGCACACGACGGACGCCGGAGAGGCCAAGGCCTCTCCGGCGTCCGTCCGTGCGTGCCCGGACCGGTCCGGGCGGGTGGTGCGGGGGAGTCCCGGCCGGACTCAGCCGGCCACGGCCGAGGCCGCGCCGCTGGTGGCCGTCGCGTTGCCGGTGTTGGTGGCGTCGGCGCTGGCGTTGCCGGTGGTCGCGTTGCCCGTGGTGATCGTGCAGCGGCCGATGCAGGTGCCGACGCCGGTGTTGGCGTTGCCGCTGGTGGCGGTGCCGCCGACGGTGGTGTTCTCGGCGTTGGCGTTTCCGCTGGTCGCGGTGGCGGAGCCGCCCTTGCCCTGCTTGGCGTCCTTGTCGCCCTTCGTGGAGTCGGCGGTGTGGACGCCGGGGACCAGCACGTCCTCGGTGTGGACCGTGTTGGTGCTGCCCTGGCAGAGGCCGGTGCACAGCTCGTAGGCGCCGCTGCCGGCCGCGGTGGTGGTGCTGTCGCCGCACAGCCCGGTGCACTCGCCGGAGGACCCGCTGCCCACGCCGGTGGTCACGCTGTCGCGGCACAGCCCCCGGCAGATCCCGGCCGCGCGCTTGCCGACGGCGGTGTTGGTGCTCCCGAGGCAGATCCCCTCGCAGACCGCGGGCGCACCCTCGAGCGCGGTGTTGAGGCTGTCCGCGCACAGGCCGGCGCAGCGGCCGTCCTCGTCGGCGGCCAGGCCGTCGGCGGCCAGCCGGAGGGCGCCGGCGTACGACGGGACGGGCGGCGCGGCGTACGCGGCGGCCGGCAGCGCCACGCCGCCGAGGGTCAGGGCCGCGGAGGCCGTGGCCAGCACGATACGACGGGTCCAAGAACGCTGGTTCATCGGAATTCTCCGGGATTCTTGTGCGAAGTCTTCGCCTGTGGCCACACCGGGAAACCCCGGGGCCGATGGGTGGTCGACGCTAGCGCGTGGATCACCCGCCGGGCGGGAACCGCTTGCGCGCGGCGTGTTCGCGCCACTCTCCGGGGAGGCGTGGCAGGGCCTTTCGGGCCAACCCCTTCCGGCGTTTACCAAGATCCGGAGAACGCGTCAAGCCACGTATTGCAGTGGCGTGACCGGGGAGCCGCCGCAGGGTTTATTTGGAGTACGCCCTCACCGGGAACTCCCGGAGGAACAAGAGGTCGGAGGACCGTCCCCCCACGAATTGCGCGGGACGTCTCGCACCCCCTTATTCACATCCCGAATGGAGAATTCCGATGTTCGAGCTTTCCTTTACCCGCCGTGTCGTCCTCGCCGGTTCCTCGCTGCTGCTGGTCGGTGGCGGAATCGCCCTCCCGGCCACCGCGATGGCCGCCCCGGCCGCCGCCCCGCAGCACGCCGTCACCCTGGTCCGGGGCGACAGTGCCGACGGCATCGGCACCAGTGGTGACGCCAACGCCGAGAACACCACCGTCGGCGGTACCGCCACCTCCGGCGCCGCCAGCACGGGTGTCGGCAACTGCAAGGGCAAGTGCACGATCACCACGGGCAACGCGACCTCCGGTGACGCCAGTGCCGACGCCATCAACACCGGTGACGCGACGGCCGTGAGCGGGGACGCCAGCGGCAAGGGCGGCACCGTGAAGAAGAACGACATCAAGAAGCAGCTGAAGGAGAACCTGAAGGCGAAGCTCGGCCACTGAGCCGGGCGTCCCGGGCCCCGGGGCCGCCGGACACCGCGGACGCCGGAGAGGCAGCAGCCTCTCCGGCGTCCGCGCGCGCGGCCGGCGGGTGCGGCTCAGGCCGCGGGCACGGCGCGGGGCCGCAGCACCATGAGGGCGTCCTCCGGGGCCGCCACCATGGCGAAGGGGAACCGGTCGACCTCGAGGCAGAGCGCCACGTCGTCGGGGTGGACGCCCTGCCGGACGCCGGTGGCCAGTTCCACGGCCGCCCGCGAACCGGCGGCCCGCCGGACGAACGGCGCGGGGTCCGGCGCCGCCCCGGCGGCCAGCCCGGCGATGTACCGCGCGCAGGCCAGGTCCTCCTCGGCCCGCCCGTCCTCGCCGGTGACCACGAAGGTGACCGCTTCGTCCGGGCGGCCGCGCAGCGCCCGTGCCGTGGCCCCGGCCACCACGAAGCTCGCGCAGAGCACCAGCGACGCGTCCGCGACCGCGAGCGCGCCCACCGTTCCGGCCGTGGTCTTCTGGACGACGGTCCGGCCGCCCAGGTCGGCCGAGCGCAGCAGGCCGGGCGAGTTGACGGCGTCGAAGCCGGGCGCGGGCGGACCGTCCTTGAGCGCCACCCAGTCCGGATGGCGGGACTTCAGGGCCAGGGCCTCGTCCAGCGAGCCGGCGAGCACGATCCGCTCCGCGCCCCGGGCGAAGGCCCAGGCGGCCACCGTGTACGCGCGCATGACGTCCACGACCACCGCCACGGACGGGGTCTCGGAGAGCTCGGCGATGCCGAGGAATTGGGAGTCCATCCGCGTCATGATCACGTACCGCCGGCCGCGGCGGGCCGGGGGGTGACCGGGCTCACGTCCGGCCGAGCCGGTCAGGCGGCGGGCTTGCCCGGCTGGTCGTGGGTGGAGCAGTGGATTCCGCCGCCGCCCGAGGCGATCGTGTCGATGGAGACCTGGACGACGTCCCGGTTCGGGAAGTGCTCCTGGAGGATGCCCTTGGCCCGCGCGTCGGCCTTGCGGTCGCCGAAGCGGGGCATGAAGACCGCGTCGTTGGCGACGTAGAAGTTGGCGTAGGTCGAGACGAAGTCGTCGCCCCGGCCGGTGATCTCGTTCAGGTCCGGCTGCGGCAGGTCGACGATCTCGAACCGCCGGCCCCGGGCGTCCGTGGCCTTCGACAGGACCGACTTCGCCTGGTCGGCGGAGCGGGACCACGAGTCCGGCGGGGTGTTGGGCGCGGCCCGGTCCAGCAGGACCACCCCGGGCTCGGTGAAGCGTACGAGGCTGTCCACGTGCGCGTCGGTGATGTCCTGGCCGCGCACGCCGGCCAGCCAGATGACCTTCTGGACGCCCAGGGTCGCCTTGAGCTCGGCCTCGACCGTGTCCCGGGACTTCCCCTTGTTGCGGTTGTCGTTGACGATCGAGCTCTCGGTCACCAGCAGGGTGCCCTGGCCGTCGGTCTCGAAGGAGCCGCCCTCGGCGACCAGCGGCGCCTGCACCCGGGGGATCCCGTAACGGCGCAGCAGATTGCGCCCGACCTGGGCGTCGTTGCCGTGCAGCTGCTTGTTGCCCCAGCCGTTGAAGTTGAAGTCGACGCCGACCACCTTCCCGGCCTGCTCGACGAAGACCGGGACGGTGTCCCGGGCCCACAGGTCGTCCACGGCCAGCTCGATGACCTCCACGTCGGAGCCGCAGGCGCGCTGGGCGGCGGCCGCCTGGTCCGGGCGGGCCATCATCACCACGGCCTCGTACTTCCCGACCGCGCGGGCGATGCGGGCGATGTCCTCGCGGACGTAGGGCAGGTCCTCCTCCCACACCCCGGCCGCCACGGCCGGCCAGGCCATGAACGTCCGGGTGTGGCTCTCCCACTCGGCGCCCAGCCGGCGCTCCGGGACGGTGGCCGGCCGGGGGGAGCCCGCCGGGGCGCTCGAGCGGACCGAGCCGCTGTCGGGGCTGCAGGCCGCCGCTCCGAAGGCGAGGGCGCCCAGGCCGGCGACGGTGCGCAGGGCGGTCCGGCGGGTGGGGGGAAGGCTCGACACGGGTGACTCCGATCATGGGCTGGCGGAAGGAGCGCGTCCGGCCCCGTCCTGCCAGCACTCTGGCACTAACTGAAAATTCAGTCAAACATCTCGGCGGGTGGCGTCGGGGTCCGGGCCGAGCCGGTCGACCTCCACCCGGACCGCCTCCCGCATCAGCTCCCGGGCGTGCCGCAGCGGCAGCAACCCGCTGAGCCAGCGGACGCTCAGCCCCTCCAGCAGTGCGGTCAGCCGCTCGGCGGCGGCCGCCACGGCCCCGGCGGGGGCGGCCGGCCGGACCGCGCCCAGCAGCTCCGCCACCTCGGCCGCCCAGGCGGCGCCGGCCGCGGCCAACTCCTCCCGCAGCTCCGGGTCGAAGACGGTGTGGGCCCGCAGCTCCCCCCAGGCCGTGCTGTTCTCGCGCACCTCGGGCAGATCCTGGAACTCCAGCAGGAAGGTGCGTTCCAGCAGCTCGCGGGGGTCGGCGGGGCGGACCGCCGGGCCCTCCTCCGCGGCGGCCGTGTACCGGTCCGCGCGGTCCCCGATGAAGGCCAGGGCGTGGCGCAGGATCCCCCGCCGGTCCTTGAAGTGGTAGTAGACCAGGGCGGTGGACACGCCCGCCTCGGCCGCCAGGTCGGCCACCCGCAGCCCCCGGACGCCCCGCCGCGCGATGACCCGGGCGGCCCCCTCGAGGATGGCCCGTCTGCGGTCCGGTGCATCCGTCATGTCCGTCACTCTCTGAATCCCTCCTGGCGAAGTCGCGGCTGGCATGGTCGCACATTGACTGAAAATTTAGTTAGAGAGACGATGCGATCCGGTCACCTGCCGCCCCGTCGAAAGAGCACCGCATGTCCGCTCAGCCCACCAGCCCCCGGCCCGCCCCCGCGGAGCTGTCCGCCGACGACCCCCACGAGATCGGCGGGTACCGCCTGCGCGCCCGGCTCGGCGCCGGCGGGATGGGGGTGGTCTACCTGGCGCACACGCCCGGCGGCCGGCCGATCGCGCTGAAGGCGGTGCGCGCCGAGTACGCGGCGGACCCGGAGTTCCGGGAGCGGTTCGCCCGCGAGGTGGCCAGCGCCCGCCGGATCCACGGCCTGTTCACGGCCCAGGTGGTCGACCACGGCGTGGCGGCCCGGACCCCCTGGCTGGCCACCGCCTACGTGCCCGGCCCCTCGCTGCACGAGGTCGTGCAGCGGCACGGCCCGCTGCCGGTCCGCACGGTGCTGCTGCTGGTCGCGGGCATCGCCGAAGCCCTCCAGGCCATCCACGCGGCGGGCGTGGTGCACCGCGACCTCAAACCGGCCAACGTCCTGCTCGCCGGGGACGGGCCCCGGGTCATCGACTTCGGCATCGCGCACGCGGCCGACTCCGTCGCCCTCACCGGCACCGGGCTGCGGATCGGGACCGCCGCCTTCATGGCCCCCGAGCAGGCCCTGGGCCACCCGGTGACCCCCGCCACCGACGTCTTCGCGCTCGGGGCGCTCACCGCCTACCTGTCCGGCGGGGCGCCCCCCTTCGGCGGCGGGCCCGAGTCCGGGGCCCTGTACCGGGTGGTCCACGAGGCACCGGACCTCTCCCGGCTCCCACCGGAGCTGTCCGGCCTGGTGGCCCGGTGCCTGGCGAAGGAGCCGGCCGCCCGCCCGGGTGCCGCCGACCTGATCGCGTACGTGCGCGCGCACCCGGCCGTGGGCCCCCGGGCCGGCTTCGACGGCGACTGGCTGCCCCGGGCGGTCCGTGCCGAGCTGGACCGGCCCGCGGCCCCGGCGCCGGCCGGCCCCGCGGCGCACCCGCCCACGCTGCTCGCGACGCCCGGGCCCGCCGCGCCGGCCCGGGTCCCGGCGCCCGCGTCCGGGCGCCGGGCGGTGCGCCGCCGACGGCTGCCGGCCGTGCTCCTGGCGGTGGCGGTCGCCCTGGCGGCCGGCGGGGCGGTGGCCTACTGCCTGGACCTGGTGCCCGGCGGGGGCGGTGCGCAGGAGCCGGACACGGGCCCGGGGCCGGCCGCCGCCTCCTACCGGCCGGCGGGCGCCCCGGTGGAGCTCACCGCCCCCGACGACGGCTACGAGTTCGACCTGGCCGCGGGCCGGGTGGTGCCCGCCGATACGGCCTCCTGGTACCTCGCCCCGGACGGCCGCTCACTGGTGCCCTCGGACGAGTCGGACTCCTTCGTCGCCGACGGTCCGGAGCTGTCCGTGGCCGGCTGCCTGCACGGGATCGAGACCCGGCCGGCGGCCGGTCTGCCCCTGGACGAGCTGGGCGGGGACCGGGCGTTCTGCGTCCGCAGCCCCGACCGGCGCGGGATCGCGGTGGTCCGACTGGTGCCGGCGAACGGCTCCCCGGGCCCGGTCGCCATCGAGCTGGAGCGGTACCGGGCGGACTGACGGGTCGGTGCCACGGGCTGCCCGGTCCGCGGACGAGTTGCCGTCCAGCTCTTGACTGAATTTTCAGTTAACGCAAGGATGCCGGTCATCGCCACCCTCCGCACCAGGGAGCCCTCCGTGCACGTATCCCACTCGACCGCCCGGCGCAGCCCGCTCCGGTCCGGCACCCGCGCCCGGTTGCTCCCCGCCGCCGCCCGGGTGCGCTGATGTCCGCCGTACCCGCCCGCACGCGCGGTGACGGGCCGCGTACACCCGTACCGGAACGCCCAGGTAGGGTGCGGGTCATGGCGTCTCGCAGCACTCAGATCCTCGAAGCGGCCGCCCGGGTGATCGCCCGGCGCGGGGTCCGCGGGCTGCGCGTGGAGGAACTCGCCTCCGAGGCCGGGGTCTCCACCGCCCTGATCTACTACCACTTCAAGGACCGCACCGGGGTCCTGCGCCAGACGCTCGAGTTCATCAACGACCGAGCCGAGCGCTACACCACCGACCGGGACCCGGACGCCCCGCCGCTCACCGCCCGCGAGGAGCTGGACGAGACGCTGCTGCTGGAGCTCCAGGACACCGTGGAGGTCCGTGAGAACAGCTCGGCCTGGGGCGAACTGCGGGCCAGCGCGGTCTTCGACACCGTGCTGCGCGAGGACCTGGCCCGGGCCACCCTGGTGTGGGTCCAGGAGGTCGCCGCGCTGCTGGGCCAGGTCGAGCCGATGGCGCCGGCCTCCGACCTCGCCGCCGCGGCGGAACGCCTGACGGCCCTGCTGGAAGGCCTCAGCATGCGGTGGCTCAGCGGCGGGATCCAGATCGGGCACGCGCGCGAGCTGATGCGCGGGGCCGTCGACGCCGAGCTGTCCGGCCTCCGGCTGACCTGACCGGCGGGGCCCGGGACACCCCGGGTCCTCCTCCGGCACGCCCTCCGCCGTACCCCCGGCACCTTCCGGGACGCATCCCGTCCGATCTCTTGACTGAAAATTCAGTCAGTGACACAGTGAAATCCGGCCCGGCCCCGCTCTGGGAGCCCGGCCCCGGCTCCGGAAGTCCGGACGGCGCACTGCTCCTCCGGGCCCGTGCGGGCCGCCACCGCCGCCCGCCGCGGCCCCTCCGTTCCCGCAGGCCCCTCCCTTGACTGGATTTTCAGCGTGGGGAAGACTCCGCAAGCGAAAGAAACGAGACACGTGATGGCTGATTTCCGTATGCCCGCCGAATGGTCCGCGCACCAGGGCGCTCTGATGGCCTGGCCGACCCGCGAAGACCTCTGGGGCAGCGCGCTCGCCCAGGTCAAGGACGAGTACGCCGAGGTCGCCCGGGCCATCGCCGCCTTCGAGCCGGTGACCATGGTCGCCCCGCCCGGCCACGGCGAGGCCGCCCGCGACCACTGCGGCCCCGAGGTCACCGTCATCGAGCTGCCCCTCGACGACTCGTGGTTCCGCGACAGCGCCCCGATCTTCGTCCTCGACGGCGAGGGCCGCCGGGCCGGCGTGGACTTCCGCTTCAACGCCTGGGGCGGCAAGCACCACCCCTACGACGCCGACGACCGGATCAGCGCCCTGCTGCTGGACCACCTCGGCATCGAGCGGATCCCCTCGGCCATGATCCTCGAGGGCGGTGCCGTCACCGTCGACGGCGAGGGCACCCTCATCACCACCGAGCAGTGCCTGCTGCACCCCAACCGCAACCCCGGCATGAGCCGCGACCAGATCGAGGCCGAGCTCAAGGCCCGCCTCGGCGTCACCAAGGTCATCTGGCTGCCGTACGGCGGCCTGCTGGACACCGAGACCGACGGCCACGTGGACGGGGTCGCCGCCTTCGCCGCGCCCGGCAAGGTCGTCGTCTCCCTCCCCGACGACCCCGACCACCCCGACCACGCCCGAATGCGCGCCAACCGGGCCGTCCTGGAGGCCGTCACCGACGCCCGGGGCCGCCGCCTGGAGATCATCGACCTCCCGCAGACCGGCTACGCGGACGTCGCCGGCACCCGCGTGGAGGTGTCCTACCTCAACTACTACGTCGCCAACGGCGGCGTGGTCGTCCCGGTGCCCGGCGAGCCCCAGGACGACGACGCCCTCGCCGTGATCGGCACCGCCTACCCCGGCCGCAAGGTCGTCGGCGTCCGCGCCGCCGCCATCGCCTACGGCGGCGGCGGGGTCCACTGCATCACCCAGCAGATCCCCGCCGCCACCGCCTGACCGGGGCACCGGCCGAACCCGGCGGACCGCCCCGCCCGGCGGTCCGCCCGCTCCTCCCCCCGCCTCCCTCACGGAATCGAGAGCGCGACGATGACCACCTCCCCGCCCCGGCCGGGCAGACGCCCGGGCGCCCCGCGCCGGCCCGGCCGCCCCGCCGTCGCGGCCGCCACCGCCGTCCTGACCTCGCTCGCCCTGCTCACGGCCTGTGCGGGGCCGCCCAAGGGCAAGGGCGGTGGCGTCAGCGACGTGCACCTCTCGGCCTCCACACCGGCCGCCCGCGGCGAGATCGACTCCTTCACCTGGGCCCTGTACGCCGAACCGCCCACCCTCGACTACACGGTGGCCTTCGACTACCCGCAGAACACCGTCCTGTCCAACGTGTGCGAGAGCCTGATGCGCTGGACCCCCGAGCTCACCACCGAGCCCGGCCTGGCCCGCAAGGCCACCAACCCGGACCCCCTCACCTGGGTCTACGACCTGCGCCCCGGCGTCCGCTTCCACGACGGCCGCACCATGACCGCCGACGACGTGGTCTTCAGCCTCGGCCGCCAGACGGACCCGGACAACGCCGCCGCCTGGGCCCAGGTCTTCCGCAACGTCGCCGCCGTCACCAAGACCGGCCCGCTCCAGGTCACCGTCAAGCTCAAGCGGCCCGACTCGCAGTTCCCGCAGTACATGGCCACCGCCGCCGGCGTCGTCGCGTCCAAGGCGGGCGTGCAGGCGGCCGGCAAGAACTACGGCACCGCCGGCGGCCTCGCCTGCACCGGCCCCTTCACGCTCGGCACCTGGGCCAAGGGCCAGTCCATCGAGCTCGACCGCTTCGACGGCTACTGGGGCCGCAAGGCGCAGTCCAAGAAGGCCGTCTTCCGGATCCTCACCGACCCCTCCGCCCGCACCAACGCGATGCTCAGCGGCGAGGTCGACGGCGGCTACCTCATCCCCACCGAGAGCTACGCCCGGCTGCGCGACAGCCGCGTGGGCACCCTCTGGTTCGGCGAGGGCCTGAGCACCGTCAACGTCAACATCACCGACATGAAGGGCCCGCTGGGCGACGTCCGGGTCCGCCGGGCCCTCTCCCTGGCCCTGGACCGCCAGGGCTTCGTCAAGGCCGGCCTCGGCGGCGCCGGTACCGTCACCAACTCCCTCACCACCCGCGCCGCCTGGCTCGGCGCCCCCGAACGCACCCTGAAGACTGCCTTCGACGGGCTGCCGCCCACCGGCCAGGACCTGGCCAAGGCCAAGGCGCTGATCCAGGAGGCCGGCGCCACCGGCAAGACCCTGACCGTGGCCACCAGCTCCATCGGCCAGGACGTCTCGCTGCTCGCCACCGCCGTCCAGGCCGCCGGCACCCGCATCGGCCTCGACATCCGGCTCAAGACCATCGCGCCCAACGCCTTCACCGCGCTCTTCACCGACCCGCAGGCACGCGAGGGCATCGACATGTTCCCGCTCACCTACTACGACTCGATCACCGACCCGCTCGACCTGCTGTCGAACTTCAAGACCGGCGCGTACATGAACTTCGCCGGCTACAGCGACAAGGGCTACGACCGGCTCGTCGACCAGGCCTCCGCCGCCTACGCCGCCGGCCCCCGGGCCGAGATCGAGGCGAAGCTCCAGCGCCACGCCGCCGAGCACCTGCTCTGGATCCCGGTCGCCGAGTGGCCCACCGCCCTCTTCCAGAACAAGCGGATCACCGGCGCCCCCACCACCATCGCGTACATGTACTACCCGTGGGCCGCGGACGTGGGGGCCGCCCAGTGAGCTTCCTGCGCTTCGCCGCCCGCCGGCTGGCCGAGATGGCGGCCACCCTGCTGGCCGCGTCCTTCGTGGTCTTCGGCGCCATGTACCTGGCCCCGGGCAACCCGGCGAGCTTCCTGCTCGCCGGCCGGTCCGCCTCCCCGGAGGCGCTGGCCGCGATCAACGCCCAGTACCACCTGGACGACCCCTTCCTCGTCCGCTACCTGCACTGGCTGGGCGACGTCCTGCACGGCGACTTCGGGCGCTCCATCACCTACCGCACCGAGGTCTCCCGGCTCCTGGCCGACCGGCTCCCCACCACCCTGCTGCTCGTGCTGATGGCGCTGGTCGTGGTGGCGGTCGTCGGCCTCCTCCTCGGCCGGACCGCGGCCGTCCGCGGCGGCGCCACCGACTCCGCGGTGCTGGTCACCACCACCTTCGCGGTGGGCACCCCGTCCTTCGTCGCGGCCGTGCTGCTCCAGGGCCTGTTCGCGGTCAAGCTGGGCTGGTTCCCCAGCAGCGGGGCCGGCGACGGGCTCGGCGACAAGCTCTGGCACCTCACCCTGCCGGCCGTCGCCCTCGCCCTCTACCTGATCGGCATGCTCGCCCGGGTCACCCGGTCCGCCATGCTCGAGGCCCTGGACAGCGAGCACGTCACCGTCGCCCGCAGCCGGGGCGTGCCCGAGCGCCAGGTCATCCGCCGCCACGTCTTCCGCAACTCCCTGGGAACCGTCCTCACCACCGGCGGCCTGATCGTCTCCACCCTGCTCGTGTGCACCATCCTGGTCGAGACGGCCTTCAGCGTCGGCGGCATCGGACAGCTCCTCGAACTCTCCACCACCACCAAGGACTTCCCGACCGTCCAGGCCATCTCCCTGATCATCGTGGCCCTCTTCATGGCGGTGAACCTGGTCGTCGACCTGCTCCTGCCGCTCGTCGACCCCCGGGTCACCCTCGGAACCAGGAGCGCCGCCGCATGACCGCCGTCCTGACCCGCCGGCCCGGCCTCGCCCGGATCCGCGCCGCCGGCACCCCGCTCCACCTGGTCTGCCTGGCCCTCGTCGGCCTGGTCGTGCTCGCCGCGCTGCTCGCGCCCTGGCTGGTACCCCACGACCCCAACGACGTGGACCTGGGCGGCGCCCTCGCCGGACCCTCCGCCGGCCATCCCCTCGGGGTGGACGCGGCCGGCCGCGACACCCTCTCCCGGCTGCTGCTCGGCGCCCGGACCTCCCTGCTCGGCCCGCTCGGCGTGGTGGTCTTCTCCACCGTCGCGGGCGTGGCCGTCGGCACCGCCGCGGCCTGGCGGGGCGGCTGGCTCGACTCGCTGCTCTCCCGCAGCACCGAGCTGGTCTTCGCCTTCCCCGGCATGCTGCTGGCCATCCTGATCATCTCGGTCTACGGCGAGGGGCTGACCGCCCCGGTGCTCGCGCTGGCCGTGGCGTACCTGCCGTACGTCAGCCGGCTCACCCGCTCGCTGGTGCTCGCCGAACGGGCCCGCCCGTACGTCAGCGCGTACCAGGTCCAGGGGCACTCGGCGCTCCAGATCTGCCTGCGGCACGTCCTGCCCAACATCGCCCCCGTGGTCCTCGCCCAGTCGACGATCAACTTCGGGTACGCGCTGATGGACCTGGCCGGACTGTCGTTCCTCGGGCTCGGCGTGCCGGCCCTCACCCCCGACTGGGGGCGGATGGTCTTCGACGGCCAGACCGCCATCCAGCAGGGCTACCCGCTCTCCGCGATCCTGCCCTGTGCCGTGATCGTGCTGACCGTGGTCGCCTTCAACGTCGTCGGCGAACGCTGGGCCGACCGGGTCGCCAGGAGGGACCGATGAATCCGACGAAGGGAACGAGCACCCTCGAGATCCAGGGGCTGCGGATCACCCTGCCCGGCACCGCCCGCCCCGTCCTGGACGGCGTCGACCTCACGGTGGACCGGGGCGAGACCGTGGCGCTGGTCGGCGAATCCGGCTCCGGCAAGAGCATCACCTCCCGCAGTGCGCTGCGGCTGCTGCCGCCCGGTGCGGTGGTCGAGGGCAGCGTCCTGGTCGGCGGCGAGGACGTCCTGGCCATGGACGCCGGCCGGCTGCGGGCCGTCCGGGCCGGCACCGCCGCCATGGTCTTCCAGGACCCCCGCGCCGCGGTCAACCCGCTGCGCCGGATCGGGGACTTCCTCACCGAGAGCGTCACCCTCACCGGGGCCATGGGCAAGGCCGAGGCCACCGCGCGGGCGACCGCACTGCTCGCCGCCGTCGGACTCGACGCCGGCGTCCTGCGCCGGTACCCCGGCCAGGTCTCGGGCGGCATGCTGCAACGCGTGGTGATCGCGGCGGCCCTCATGGGCGACCCCGCCCTGCTGCTCGCCGACGAGCCCACCACCGCGCTGGACGTCACCAGCCAGGCCGAGGTCATCGCCCTCCTGGCCGGGCTGCGCGAACGCTTCGGCACCGGGCTGCTGTTCGTCACCCACGACCTCGACCTGGCGGCCGCCATCAGCGACCGGGTCTACGTCATGTACGCCGGGCGGATCGCCGAGACCGGGCCCGCCGCGGAGCTCTTCGCCCGGCCCCGGCACCCGTACACCGCCGCGCTGCTGGCCTCCACCCCGCGGATGGACGGGCCCCGGGGCCGGCTCGCCGCCATCGAAGGACAGCCGCCGGACCTGCGGGAGCCGCTGACCGGTTGCGCCTTCGCCGCCCGCTGCCGCCTGGCCACCGAGCTCTGCACCCGGCAGGCCCCGGAGCCGGCCGCGGCCCCCGGCCGCCCCGACCACCGGGCCGCCTGCCACCACAGCGACCTGCTCGAAGGGAGCCCCGTCGATGCCTGAGCCGACCGAGCACGTACTGGAGGTCAGGGGCCTGCACCGGTCCTACGGCGCGGTCCGGGCCGTGGACGACGTCTCCTTCACCCTCCCCGAGGGCGGCTCCCTGGGCATCGTGGGCGAATCCGGCTCCGGCAAGACGACCACCGCCCGCATCGTGGTCGGCCTCGAACGGGCCGACGCGGGGGAGGTGTTGGTGCGGGGGCGGGCCCGGGGGGACCGGGGCCGGGGCGCGTCCGAGGGCGGCCGGGGGCTGGTCCGGGCCGCAGGTGGCCGGGGGCGGGCCGGACGGTTGGCTCGGGCGCGGGAGGTGCAGATGGTGTTCCAGGACCCCTACCTGTCGCTGGATCCGCGGACGAGCGTCGAGTCGGTGCTGCGGGAGACGCTGCGGCTGCACTTCCCCGGCCGGGACCATGCCGCCCGGGTGCGCGAACTCCTGGACCAGGTGGGCCTGGGCACCCGGGCCGCCGACGCGCTGCCCCGGCAACTCTCCGGCGGCCAGCGCCAACGCGTCGCGATCGCACGGGCGTTGGCGGTGGAGCCGGCCGTGCTGGTGCTGGACGAGGCGGTCGCCGCGCTCGACGTCTCGGTACAGGCGCAGATCCTCAACCTGCTGGCGGACATCCGGGAGCAGACCGCGATCGGCTACCTCTTCATCACCCACGACCTGGGGGTGGTCCGGTGCGTGACGGACGAGATCGTGGTGATGCGGCGGGGGGCGGTGGTCGAACGCGGCCCCACCGCGGACGTCCTCGCCGCCCCCCAACACCCCTACACCCGGCTGCTGCTGGAATCCGTCCCCCGCCCGGGCTGGGACCCGTCGGCGATCGGGGCGGCGCGGCGGGCACTGTAGGGCTGGCGTGGGTGCCGGGGCTCCGCCCCGGCGTGCCCCTGCTGGGGCGCAGCCCGGCATGCCTAGCCTTGCTGCGCCCTTACCAGCCCCGCCGGCGTTTGAGGCGACCGTCGCGGAGCGGCGGTACGGGGTCCGGGGCGGAGCCCCGCTGTCCCCTTACCAGCCTCGCTGGGGGTACCTCCCAGCGGTAGCTGGGGGAGTTTGAGGCGCGGGG
>NZ_JBFBGK010000155.1:0-14189 GCF_040684615.1 Streptomyces sp. NPDC089919 | reverse complement strand
TCCGATCTGCCCTGGCCTCTTCCGCTTCGCTCCAGAGGCTGCCCGGCGAAGCCGGGCCGATGCCGGCCTTCGGCCGGAGTCCTGCGCTTCGCTCCGGACTGGTTCAGGTCTCGCTTCGCTCGTCCTGAATGGCCTGCTCTGCAGGCCAGGGATGACCCTGTTTCACAGAGTCCGGGCCTTCGGCCCGTTGGCGGGTCCGCTTCGCTCCCCCGCTCATCCTTCCGGCTTCGCCTCCAGCACCAGCCCGCTGCCGCGGGCGGGGCCGTCGGCCTGCAGGCGGGTGCAGACCCGGCGCACCTGGGCGGAGGTCGGCTGGGGCAGCGGTTATACGTGGTCCGGACCTTGCTTGGGAGGAGGGCCGGCCACCGTCTGTCGTGCAGGCGATCGGGGCAACTCATCCAGCTGCTCCAGCTGCTTCATTCTGAGAAGAGGATGGCTACTGGGATACAAAGCAGTGCCCCACCCCCAAGTCCTGCGACGGCAAGCTGTGGTCTACGGACCTCGAGTACGGACGGAAAGACGGCAGGGTGGGGAACAGCTCCACGTCTCAGCGTAGGGGCTGGAGTTCGCGTAGTCCGTAGTCCGGTGGTAGCCAACCGTTCTTCCTCCTCGCGATGCTCCTGCGGCTGTGAGGAGGCGGATACGGGCAGCCACGCATGGTGTCAGGCCCACGCATCGCCCAGGCCAGCCCGTAGTGCACAGTGCACACCGGCCAGAGAGTCTTCTGCTGCCGCTCCGCGCGCGACGCCGTCCTCCCCTTGCATGGCTTCGGCCGGGATGGTTCGGGAGGGCAGAGCTTCCACCTTTCGGCGAAGGCAGTCACGAACAGCACGCCTGTACTACCCAGGGGGTCGGTGAAGAGGGGACCGCCGGTGCCGGTGGCGATGTCCCAGACGCGGCGGGCCGCCATCAGCAACGAGCGCGCCCACAAAAGGACCTGATGGGTCATACAGCCTTGGCATAGCCCATCGTCGTGGAGCATGACCGTGGAAGCGTCCGGGACCAGGTCGTGGACATGAGCGGTGACCAACTGGGTGGCGGAAGCGGCGGTGAACACCGCAGTAGCCAGCCCCGCCACCAGAAGCAGGTGCACACTCGCACGGTACAGACACCAAGCCACCCCGGCCTCGCTGGTCTGCAGAACCACCAACGGGAAGAAGTCACGGTCAACCCCGAACGACGCGCGGCAGCAACAGAGGCGGGCCAGTTCAACCTCGGCCAAGAAGGTGGAGAGGGCCGGCAAGGCGATCCAGCGGTCGGCCAGCGGGCACAGCAGGGGCGTGACGGCGGGGGAAGAGGAGCCAGCGGCGGGCAGGAGGACTGTAGCGGGCAGGAAGACTGTGGCGGCGACGAAACGGTAACGAACTCCGGACAAGACACGGTCCAACTCGACAGACACGCGTCCGGTATAGACAACCACGCACAGATACAAGCCAGTACCACAGCACAGAAACAACAAAGCCTCCAGCTGACACAAGAACAAAAAATACGCCCCAAGGAAGAGCAGGCTCGTGGCGGCAGAACAGCTCGATCCTTGCCGGGCGCGGCACGAGGCGCTCCAACCCTTCGAACTCCGCAAGCATGTGGTCCCTGGGCGCTGTCCCGGCTTCGGAATCCGCTGTCAGGAAGGCAAGGCGCTCGCGAGCCAGAGAGAACGGCTCGCCCTTACGCCACAGCAAGAACAGCTCGAAGCCCTCGTCCTGCAGACTGCTGCGGCCGCGGAATTGGAAGGAGATACCCCGGGTGCGGCCCCTCAGGGCCTGCCGCATCCCCACGTAGGAATCACGCCCGTCAATCGAGGCATGGAGCGACTCCCCTAGCCAGCGCTTGGACGGGAGCAGATCCGGCCCCGGTCTGCGGACGGTGCGTTCTGCCGGGAGCTGGGTGAGCGGGTAGGGCGTCCGTGGCTGGGACCGCTGGTGGCGGTCGACTACGACGGGCAGTGTGGTCATCGGGACTCCTGGGGCTGAGGGCGCTTTCCATGGCCTGGGCCACCGGTGGAGTCCCGCCGCCGGAACGTCACCTGCTCCGGGCTTCCGCCACACCGCTATGGCGATGGCCCCGGCCGATATGAGCTTCCTGCCAGGTCATGGGAGAGTCCAGCCTCCGCCCCACGAGGGTCCCCGGAGTACTAGCACGTTGCGGGAGCCGATCGGCGATTACGGCACCGGGGTGCCGAGCGGAGGATCAACAGGGTCCCGGCGTCGTCGCCCCGCGCGGCGCCGAAACCTTCCGATCACCACCGCACACCGCGAGGAGAATCTCCATGGGCAACTGGACAGCCGAGACCCGAGAGCGGATCGCCCTCCTGACCTTCCACCGGGCGCCGGACAACCAGATGGACCTGGCGTCCCTCGACGAACTGGCCGGCCACCTGGAGGACATCTCCAAGCGCACTGGCGAGGTCAGCGTCGTCCTCCTCAAGAGCAGCGTCGACGGCATCTTCATCAAGCACGCCGACCTGGACATCCTGCGCCGCGCCGCTGCCGGGACCCTCAGCCCTGCGGACGCCGGGACCTGGCCCCGTACGCTCGCCCTGCTGGAGTCCCTCCCCCAGCCCGTGGTCGCCGCGATCGACGGCCAGGCCTGGGGCGGAGGCCTGGAGACCGCGCTCGCCGCCACGCTCCGCGTCGCCTCGGTGCGCTCGCACTTCAGTCAGCCCGAGATCCGCAACGGCCTCATCCCCGGCGGCGGCGGAACCCAGCGCCTGCCCCGCCTCATCGGGTCCGGCCCCGCTGCCGACCTGATCCTGACCGGCCGAACGATCGGCTCCGAAGAGGCCCTCCGGCTGGGAATCCTCAACGCGGTACTGCCGACCGAGGACTTCGACCGGCACGCCATGGAGTGGGCCGCGCTGGTGGCCCGCAACCCGGCGCCCGCGCTGTTCGCCGCCAAGCGGGCCCTGCTCGACGGCCGCCCGCTGCCCCTCACCGACGGCCTGGCCCTCGAAGCCGACCTCTTCCGACAGGTCATCCCGCTCAGCGCATTCGCCCCGACGGCGGCTGCCTGACCGCTCCGGCCGGGGGTGGCGGTCACGCCCCCGGCCCGCGACCGGGGCCGACGCCTGACAGAGGCGGGCGGATTCTGCCGCTACCCCGCCGACTCGCCTTCACGACAGCTCCGATGGCGATGGCGCACCCGGGGACCAGAGGGGGAGGGCGGGACGTGCCGGGCCTCCGCCGATCGGCCCATACGTCAGGAGGACGGTGGTGCCCCGGAGGATTCGCGTGACGTGCGTCGTCCTGCGGTTGCGCGGGGTGGTGCCTGCTCTCCTGTCCGAACAGACATCGCGCCGCGTGGGGTCGCGTGTGAGTGTGCTGCGGCAGGGTGAGAAGCAACGACCTCCGGTACGGCGGGAGCACACGGCTGATCACGCGACACCGCGCAGCAGCGCGCTCCGAGAGGTTGACATGGAACTCGACTCGACACGCACCCCGGACGAGGTCAGACAGGGGATGAAGCGTCGCCGCGACAGCGACGGCGACAAGACCTCCGGCAAGGTGAGGCGGCCGGCGCCCACGCCCTCTTCCAAGGAGGCGAGCGGCTTCTCCGGCAGGGTGATCTATGTGCTCTCGCACGGCACTTCCTATGTGGACGGCGAGATCAAGATCCCCGACGGCGTCGAGGTCAACCTCCACACGGACGTCGACTCCTACACCCTGCGCTCGGTAGGACTCGCCGTCCTGAACGCGGGGTCGGGTGTGGGAAGCCACAGTCGGTACCGCGGCACCATGAAGCGCGACATCCACCTGAGCAAGTTCAGCGACGCCGAGCTGGTCCAGCACCTGGCGTCCCCTTCCGCGGCCACGGACGGGAGCGTCTACGTCGTCGGTGCGGACGTGCACGAGGTCCTGCGCAAGGCGAGTGCGAAGAATCCGGTCGCCAAGGAGATCAAGTCGCTGCCCGACGGGATCGGCCTCGGCAAGGTCTTCGCCCTGCTGGCCGACGAGATCGCGGGCGGCGCGAGGATCCACTTCGTCGCGTGCCGCCCGTACGTGGGACGGGTGAGGGACTTTCCCACGACCGTCTCCGTCGGCAACGAGCCGACCCCGGCCAACGAGAAGGCCACGCTGGGCAACTTCACGGACCTCAAGTACGACACCGAGGACCAGCGGATCATCGTGCAGCTGGCGCGCAAGTACCAGAAGATGCGCAACATGGGCTACGACTACGCGACCTTCCTCACCGAGTTCGAGGCCCTCCCCCAGGCCACCCAGGCGGCGTTGTCGGGCTTGGGGCTCACCGCGATGTCTTCGTGGAAGGAGGTGAAGCTCCCTGAGAAGGAGTGGCCCAAGCAGAACGATCCCGCGGCGTACAAGTACACCCCGCTGTGGGGGAAGCTCGGGCACCCGCCGACCACCCTGGCCGAGGCGTGGCTGGTTTTCGGCTGGCGCAACCTCTTCTGGAAGTACATGCACGGCCCCCGGCAGGCGGACGGCGTCGCCCAGTCCCGGCTGATGCTGTGGGTCGCGGTGAAGAAGCACTTCAACCCGACGGTGTTCCCCACCGACACGGGGCTGAACCTCTCAGCTCCCGAGGTCCTCGACAGCCACATCCTCGACATGCTGACGGGCCGGGGAGAGAGCAGGGGCATGCACCCGGGCATCGACCACGCGGCGCTCGAGGACTCCATCGGGCGGGTCGGCAGGTTCTCCGTGGCGGCCGCCTTCCCCGAGGGATCCGGGGACCGGGCGATCGCCGTGAAGTCCTTCGACCATGAAGACCTGCAGCTGCTGGAGCAGTGCGGCGGGAACGTCACGGCCGCGTTCCACGAGGCGCAGGTCAGGAACGTCGCGACGCTGCGCCAGCTCGAGGCGGTCGTCGACGGGTACCTGCACGAATGGTGGGAGCACTTCCGCGCGTTCGTCTACGAGCGCTGGGCGAAGGAGGGCATCACGCCCGCCTGAGCGCCCGCGGGGTGCGCTTGGGGCCCCTGCGGAGGGCCGGGCCAGGGGACGTCGACGTCGACGGGCGCGCCGTAGTCGGTGCCGGGCACGTCGAACCCGTACGACTGCCGGACCTGTGTGGTGAACCAGTCGAGGTCGGCGAAGGTGGTGACGTCCTGCGTGGTGACGGCGTCCCACCTGCGGTTCAGTTCCGCCTGGACCGCCCCGTCGAGTTCCCAGTCGTCGAGCCGTACCCGGCCCTGCGGATCGACCGGCAGCGGGCGGCCCGAGGTGAGCAGGTCCCACAGCTCGACGAGCTGGTCGAGCGGGGACACCATCCGGTCCCCGACCACAGAGCGCAGGATCGCCGTGTACAGGGCGATGGCGGGGACCGCGGTGGAGGACTGGGTGACCGCGGCGCCGTTGACGGAGATCACCGCGCGCCCCCCGGCGGACGCCCGGAGCCGGGCGTCGAGGAGGGTGGCCGTGGCCTCCAGGTGTGCCTTGGCCGCACCGATGGTGCCCTGGCGGTAGACGCGTTCGGTGATCGGCGCGCCGATGTAGGAGAGCGCCGCGGTGGTGAACCCGTCGGCCAGCTGGCCCCGTTGATCGAGGTGGTCGATCCAGCGGGTCCAGTCGGCGCCGCCCATGACGGCGACCGTCTGCTCGATGTCGTCCCCCTCGGCCGGGGGGATGGTCACGGTCCGGACGTCCGGGGCCCCGTCGGGGTCGAAGACCAGGGTCTTGGTCCGGTGCGGGAGTCCCACGGGCTTGAGGACGCTGCTGTATACGGTGCCGGTGTCCGGGTCGGTGCGGCGGGGTGCCGCGACGGAGTAGACGAGGTAGTCGAGCCGGCCGCCGAAACGCTCCTGCAGTACCCGGGAGACTTCCGTCTTCACCTGGTCGCCGAAGGCGTCACCGTTGAGGAAGACCATGTCCCGGCCGTGTTCGCGGGCGAGCCTGGCGAGGGCGGCGGTCCGGTACCAGCCGGCGCCGGCGGTCCGGCGGCCGGGGCCCTTCTCGTAGCACACGCCGATGCCGCGGATGCCGGCGCGGGCCAGACCGGCGACGGTCGCCGCCAGGCCGTACCCGGCGGAGCAGCCGATGACCAGGGCCACCGGTCCGTCGCCGGCCGGCGGGCCGCCCGCGGGCTGCGGGACCGCGGCCCAGGTGTCTTCGACCAGGCGCCGGCAGCCGTCCGGATGGGCGTCCAGGAACAGGAAGCCGCGGCTTCGGGGGGTGATCATCCGCTCGTTCACGGGGTCGCTCCTCAGGGCCGGGCGGCCGGCTGCGGTACGGCGGCGGGGATCTCGGGGTGCTGTCGCCCGAGGTCGTAGCCGTACAGCTTGGACCAGCTGTTCGGGGCGAGCTTCATCAGGGCGGACAGGAACTTGTAGCGGGCCGTCGGGATGGAGACCACCTTGCCCTTGCGCAGGTCGGCCAGGGCCGTGCGGACCAGGACGGTGACGTCGACCCATCCCCAGTCGGTCTTGTCAGGGATGCCGGCGCGGTCGTTGAACTCGGTCCGCACATCGCCGGGGCACAGCGCCATGACCTTGACGTCGGAGGCGCGCAGCGCCTTGCTGTAGGCCATCTCCTCCGTGTGCCGCAGGACGGTGGCGGTGCTGGTTCCGTACAGCGAGTCGACCCAGGCGGGGGCGATGCCGCAGACGCTGGAGACATTGATGACGCCGCCGCTGCCGCGGGCGAGCATCGCCTGCACGGCGGTCAGGGA
Source organism: Streptomyces sp. NPDC089919 (assembly GCF_040684615.1). NCBI lineage: Bacteria > Bacillati > Actinomycetota > Actinomycetes > Kitasatosporales > Streptomycetaceae > Streptomyces > Streptomyces sp. NPDC089919. Next base: position 7,568 of record NZ_JBFBGK010000155.1, on the reverse strand, counting down.
GAGGTGCACCTTGGCGACGGCGTTCACCTCCAGCATGTACATCTCGTCGTCGACGGGGTTCTGGGTGGCGCCGGTGGCGTAGCCCATGCCGGCGTTGTTCACGAGCAGGTCGACCGGGTGCTCCGGGTCGGTGAGCCGGTCCAGGACGGGCGTCCGGCCGGCCCGGGTGGAGACGTCTGCGCCCAGCACGTCCACGCGGGTGCCGTGGGCGGTGGACAGCTGGTCCGCCAGCTGTCGGAGCCTGTCCACGTCGCGGGCGACCAGCACGAGGTCATGGGTCGGGGCGAGCTGACGGGCGAACTCCTCGCCGATGCCGGAGCTGGCACCGGTGATCAGGGCGACGGCCATGGTGGCGGTCCTTTCGGTGGGGGAAGGCGAGGTGGGAGGGGCGGGACGGGCGGGGCCGGGAGACGGGCTCACGCGACCGGGAGGACGAGGCCGGCCGCGGGCGCGTCCGGGACCTCGCCGTGGTCGCGGTAGGCCTCGCGCAGGGCGACGAAGGCGTCCACCACGGTCGTGACGTCGTCCTGGGTGAAGCCGGCGGTGGTGCTCAGCCGCAGGACCGGCTCGTCCACGCCGGGGGCGATGAAGGCGTTGGTGTAGACGGCGCGCTGGGACAGCAGCCAGTTGTGGGCCTTGATGGTGCAGAAGCTGTCCCTCTTGACGCGGGCCCGGGCGCGTTCCAGGGCCTGGCGGCGGGGGTTGTCGTCGGTGATGGCCAGCACCTCGGGGCTCTGCTCGGACCGGAAGACGCTCGCCAGCGAGAGTGACACGATCGGGGTCACGCCACGAGGCTCGAAACCGGCCAGGGTCAGATCCCGTCGCAGTGCGTCGGCCATGGCGTGTGCGTGTGCGGTCCGGTGCGGCTCCGCCGCCATGATGTCCAGCGCGCGCTGTGCCGCCGCCACCAGCGCGGGCGCCAGCGCCAGTGCGGGGTCGGCCGGGTCCTCGAAGCCCAGGGTGGCGACGGCCTCGGCAGAGGCCAGGAGGAAGCCACCGGTCGATCCGAACGCCTTGGAGAAGGTGCCCGTGATGTAGTCGATGTCGTCGGCCAGGTCGAAGGCCGCCGCGGTGCCGTGTCCGCCGCCCACGACGCCCACGCCGTGTGCACCGTCGAGGAAGATCTCGGCGCCGAACCGCTTCGCGAGGGCCACGATGCCGGGCAGCGGTGCCAGGTCGCCCTCGACGGAGTAGGCGCCTTCGATGAGGATCAGGGCGCGTCCGGTGCGCTTGTGGGCTTCGACGAGCTTGCGCTCGAGGTCCTCCAGGTCGTTGTGGGCGAACTTGACGCTCCGGCGCGGCTGGCCCAGGCGGATGCCGTCGACCATCGAGGCGTGCGATGACCTGTCGGTGATCACCGTGATGTCCTGGTCCCTGCGGATGACCCGGGCCAGGCCGTGCATGTTGGCCAGGTAGCCGGCGGCGAAGACGACGCCTTCCTCCTTGCCCGCCCAGGCCGCGAGTTCACGGCCGAGGTTCTCCCGCATCGTGCGGTAGTCGTCCCAGCAGGAGGTGTCGATGCCGCGGTCGATGAAGCCGTGCTGCGCGGGGGAGCGCCTGGCGGCGGCGGTGTGCAGGGCGGCCAGGCCTGCCCGGGCGCCCGCGCTGAGGAACGGCGGCAGGGCCGCGGCGAACATCCGGGTCGTGCACTGGGTGATCAGGTGCCTGGCCATCTCGCGCGAGGTGGCCAGGTAGCCGCCGGCCGAGCCGACCGCTCCGGCGAGCGAACCCGCTATGAAGCCGATCCGGTCGCCCTGGCCAAGCAGGGCGGTGGCTCCGTCCCGGCTGATCACGCCTTCCTGGTCGTGCAGGAAGATCTCGGCGCCGTACTCGGCTGCGAGGTCGCAGATGCTGGCCAGGGCCAGGCTCGTGCCGGTGCCGGGTTCGGTCGCCCCGAGGACGATCAGAAGGTGTTCGGTCCGGTTGCCGTGCTCCTCCAGGAGGGCCCGCAGGCCCGTCAGGTCGTTGTGGCGGAAGTGATCGGTCCAGCGTGGCTCGACCACCCTCAGCCCGTCCACGATCCGGTCGGCGACGCACTCCTCGACGAGGACGGCGGTGTCGCGGTTGAGCAGGATCAGCTGGCTCAGCGGTCCGACCACTGCGAGGTCCTCGGCCGTGAAGACGAGGGCGGCCTCCTGACCGGTCCAGGCGGCGATCTCCGCCTCCAGGTCGTGGTGGATGGCGAGGTAGCCGTTCATCAGCGGAGAACCGCACATCCCGACGCCGTAGAGGTCGACCGCCTCGTGGGCGGCCCGGCGGGCCTGCCGGTTTCCGGCGGCTTCGGAACCCGTCGGGCTGGGGACGCCCACCCCGTAGCGGTCGATGGCGTCGTGGGCCGCCTGACGGACCCGGGAATCGCTCGACAGGTCGAGGTAGTCGTTACCGGCGGCCAGCAGCGCGGGGACGCCGTCGATGTCGAACGTGCGCCCGTCCTTGGCCGTGACCTGGGGGTAGTACGGGTTGCCGACGGCTTCCGTCATGGCCGCCTTGGCACAGACGTCGCACTGGGAAGTGGAATGCAGTGTCATCGGTATCTCCATGGATAGGCGCCTGGACCGTCTCCTGCTGCCTGTGCGCAACTCCTGGCCGGCGCCCTTTCATGCTGGCTGCGCGCGGGGCCCTGGAGGGTCCTCCGACCGGTGGACCGGGTGGTGGGCTCCGGTGCCCTCCGGGCAGCGGCACTCGTCCCGGACGGCTGTCCGATCAGGCTGGAAGTGGCACACGGCCGGCGTCGCGCTCCCCCGTGTCGGCGCCGGCACGCCCCTCCCCCTCGCCGGGGCGGTGTCCGGCCGAGGCCGTCGCGGTGGGACGGTGCCCGCTGTACGGGACCGCGCCGTCCACGTATGCTGGTGCCCAATCTGTTGTTCAGGCAGAAAGAGGCCCCCACCGTTCGGTGGGGGCCTCTTTCGCGTGCGGTTAGGCGACGCTGCGGAGTTTCGTGGTGCCCTGGGCCGGCGGAACGGCCTGGTACTCGGGCAGTTGCAGGGGCGGGAGCTTGCCCTCGCGCATGTCCTGCAGTGCCAGGGCGAATGCCTCGTCCATGGCCTCGGAGCTCTCGTAGCGCGCCGCGAGCGGGTGCAGGCAGTAGCTGTTGGCCCGCTGGCTGCGCTCGCTGGGCGTGCGCAGTACCACGGCCAGCTCGAAGAGCGGGTCCAGCAGCTTGCTGACGGCGGCCGGGCTGACCTTGTACTCGGACGCCATCACCTGCTGGGAGGGCAGGTTGCCGGTGCCCATCTCCCCGCGGGAGATCAGGTAGCAGAGGAACTTCACCGCGGCGGCGCCGAGCGGAAGTGCCCAGATCCGTTCGGTCACGAGCGGGGACATCACAGGCTTGGGCATGGGGCGGGGCCTCCTTGGCCGGGTCGTCGGAGCAGCGGAGCGGCGGTCATCCGGCTGCTCCGCGAAGGGGCGACTCATCGAAGTCGAAGGCCTGTTGGCACGGCAAGGACCGGGGTCCCACCGCGTGCGGGAAGGCCTCGGGCTCATGCCCGTGGTGTGTGGCGATCTCCTCCAGCACGGAATGTTGTTCGCCGCTGTTGCCGGCGAACCAGAGGGTGACGTTCAGCCGGATGCGGCCGTAGGAGACGCTCTCCAGCCAGCCCCACTTGATGAGCTCCTTGACCGCCCGGCTGACGGTGGGTCGGGTGATCCTCCTCGACCCGGTCACGCCGTCGAGCAGCTCGTTGAGCCCCTCGGTGATCTGCTGCTGGGTGTACGAGGCGATACCCGTCCCCTTCTTCTGTCCACCGGCGACGAACAGGAAGACCGCGGCCTGGGAACGGGAGAGGACTCCCGCGACGAGCAGCTTGGCCATCCACTGGGCGAACCAGTTGGAGGTGATGCTGTAGCCGATCTCCCCGGCCATGTTGTGGATCTTGCGGGGGTCGGTGTCGCCGTAGTCGATGTTGATCTGGACCTTGGGGCCCCCGCGGGTGGTCCGGCGGGCGGCCGGCGCGGGGGTGACGCTCGTGGTCCCCCCGATGTGGCCGGCCAACAGGCTGACGATGTCGTCCATGACGTCGTCGCCCTTCGCGGGCGGCGCTGCGGGTGCGGTGTGTGGGGGCCGGCGCTGTCCTCGCGCCGGCGGTTCAGGGGTCACTGAGCCCTCCTCTGCTGTTCAGGCAGGGCGAGCCTATCCCAAAAGTTTCCGCCAGCTTAAGTTTTGACGGTGCGTCGCATGGATTGCGTGTCGGTGGGGAGCGCACACATGCCCGCAGAACTTTCCGTCACGGAATGTTTTGCGACAGAACTTTCCGTCAGGTTAAGAGCGAGAGGGCGTCCGGCGAGGCCGGACCGGAGCGACCGGGTGAACGCGCTCCGGAACTTTCGCTGAGGGAAAGTTCCGGAGCAGAGAATGCGCATAACTTGCCCTCTGGTTAAGTCATGCGCGTCCAGGTGGCACACATGCTCGAATTCCATAGATCATCTCGGGCTGTTCTCGGTGCGTTGGCGATCTTGGGGCAACTCTCTGACCTGCACTCTTTGCGAATGCATTAGGTTTACTAAAAACTTTCCCTGAGGTTAAGTTTTCCGGAAAGTGTGTCGGCTGGGTTAACAAATTTTCGGCAGAGTGTGTCGGCCAGACACATGCTCGCGGACGAAACCGCAGGTCAGAGGCGTGGGATGGCGGGCGTCTCTTAAATAAAGAGCAGGCACCGGGAAGGGGCAGCCGACGACTGGTTGGACGTGAGCGGGCTTCCCGGGGGACCGTCAGCGCCCACCGGTCTCTGGTCCTTTGAGGAAGGCCGAGCCCAACTGCCCTCACCGGCCTGGGGTGACGCACGCACGCCCCGGCGGGCCCGCAGCCGGGCGACTGCGGGAGGAAGCCAGGCTCAGCCCACGAGGACCTGGTGCTCTGCTGGTTGCCCCTCCCCCGTGTCCAGGGAGGGCGCCCAGCGCCCGAGCGGTGCGGCTCCGACCGTCAGGGAGGAGCCGCAGGACACGGGGGGTGGGCGGGTCCAGGGCGCCAAGCGCCTGGCGAGGGGGTCCGGGGGGCGAGTAGCCCCCCGGCGACGGCCGGTCCAGCGCGGCCAGGCGCTGGCGGGGTCCAGGGGCAGCGCCCCTGGGATGTACGGTCCGCACCCGGCCGCGTACAAGAACCCGGTCAACCCTGCTGTCGAAGGGGAGTTGGGTGGGTACATCGGGCCGGTGGGAGCCATGACGCACGGGAGCCCGCGCAGTCACTCGCTGCGCGGGCTCCCGTGCGTTTCGCGTGGGCTCAGTCGTTGCCGTGGGCGGCCAGCAGCCGCTCCAGGAGGACCTCGCGTTCAGCTGCCGACATCTTCGCGAAGACGAGGTCGGCCACCTTGTTCCCGTCGTCCCAGGGTGCCTGGATCTGCCCGGTGGTGGTGGAGGTGGTCGAGGGCGCCGGGGGCTGAGCCGGCAGGGGTACCGGGGCCGGGTCCTCGAGGGGGGTCGCCGGGGCCGGGGTGCCAACGGCGTGGGCCTCCTCGGGCGGCGGGGTGCTAACGGCGTTAGCACCCTTGGGGCTCTGGATCCGCTTGCGCTCCTTGGTCTGCGCCCGCTTTTCGAGAGCTTCCTTGACGGCTTCCTGCTGTTGCTGCGCGGGGAGTTGGCCGACGTTGCGGGCGATCTCCACCGGGAGGCTGCGGTCCTCGACGGCGGCCTGGAGCTCGGGGGTGAGCTTCAGCAGCGCGATGCGCTGGGTCACCCAGGGGCTGGACTTGCCCAGGGAGCGTGCCACGGCACGCTGGGAGCCGTGTACCTCGACGAGGCGCTCCAGTGCCTTCGCCTCGTCCAATGGGTCGAGGCTCTCGTGCTGGACGGCCGCGGTGAGGGCGGTCTCCAGGAGGACGTCGGCGTTTTCGGCGAGGGCGTCGTTCACGTGCACGGGCACGTCGTCGAGGCCGGCCAGCCGCGCGGCGGCCAGCCGCCGGTTGCCGTCGACGACGACGAACGCGGCCCGCCCCAGCTCTGCCTGCCCGGGGTGGGCGTTGAGGAACGCGAGCCGGGTGACGACGGTGAGGGGTTGGATGATGCCTCGGGAGGCGACGCTGTCCGCGAGTTCGTCGATGGAGCGCAACTCGATGCGGGGGTTGAAGGGGTTGTGCGCCAGGCCCTCCACCGGCATGCGCAGGGTCTCCGGCCGGCCTACGACCGGTTCGGGATCCTGGCCCGAGAACCTGGCGAAGCTGGCGGCCCGGCTGCTCATGGGTTGTGCGACCGCGTCGAAGGTGGGGGAGTCCCCCAGCATGTCCGCCTTGCTCACGGGAGCTGCACCCCCCGTGCGATCTGGCGCATCTGGTGGGACTGCTCGCAGTCAGGTGCGTAGTCCAGGAGGCCGCGTTGCTTGCGGACCGCTTCGCGCTGTTCCTTGACGTCGGGGATGACGGCCAGGACGGGGGGAGTGCCGAGGCTCTTCCACTTGTCGAGGGAGGAGGTGGCGATGTAGCCGCGGCGGCTGTCGAACTTGTTGACGACGAGGCCGAGCTGCTCGATGGCGAGGTCGAAGTCGTTGGAGAGGGAGTCGATCTGTTGGATCAGCATTCCGTACGCCTGCGCGGAGGTGTCCTCGGCTTCGACGGGGATGACCAGGCCGGAGACGCCGGGCCGGTCTCCGTCGCGCTGGCGGCCGTAGTTGAGGGCTGCGTCCATGGCCAGGCCGAGGCTGGGCGGGGAGTCCACGACGATGGCGTCGAAGTGCTCCTCGAGGGGGGTGAGGGCCCGCTCCAGGGCCGCTTCTCGGGGTCCCCGGAAGATGGTGAGGCCGGAGTCGAGGAGGAAGGCGTCGAACGCGGCCGGCAGGATGCGCAGTCGGCCGCCGAAGGGGTCGCCCTTTATGGCGATGGTGAGGTCGAGCAGCGGCTGCCGGGCCTTCTCCCGGTGGAGCATGTGCGTGATGAGGCTTTCCTCGCCGGCGGGGATCGCGGTGAGGCCGAGCTGGTGGGTGAGATGGCCCTGGGGGTCGTAGTCGACGAGGAGGACCCGCTGTCCGGCTTCGGCCAGTGCTTGGGCGAGGCCGGCGGAGACGGCGGTCTTGCCGACGCCGCCCTTCTGGTTGCAGACGACGAAGCGGCGGGTGGCGGGCTGGGCTTCGGCGGGGTTCTCGTCCAACCAGAGTGCGACGGCTTGCGCCAGGCCCTGGATGTAGGAGACCCCGCGGTCGCGGCAGTCGGCCTTGAAGTCCTCGTAGAGGCCCTCGGGCAGGTAGGTCCCGAAGGAGTCGGCCTTGGCGGTGTTGACGGGGGGGAGCTCGTGGGTGCTCGCGCGCCATGCCTGGATGCCGGCGGCGACGGCGTCCTGCATGTCGGTCTGGAGTTGTGCTGAGCGGACTTTGAGGGCCTGTTGGAGGTGAGCGGGCATCTTGGAGACGAGCTTCTCCCGCTCCTCTCCCGAGTTCGGAGATGACATGGCGGCAGCATACTGCCGCAGTTGACCGTCTCGGTGATCCAATAGGTGTGGTTTGCCGATTTCCTACGGTAGTTCCTCCGTGGGTGCTAACGCCGTTAGCACCCCAACGAGGGCGTGGTGGGGGTGCTAACGGCGTTAGCGACCGACCGCCTGCAACGATACCGGCACACCGGACGGCCCCCGAGGGACGGGGTGAC
>NZ_JBFBGK010000154.1:0-14240 GCF_040684615.1 Streptomyces sp. NPDC089919 | reverse complement strand
ATCCCCCGCGCCTCAAACGCCGGCGAGGCTGGTAAGGGGACAGCGGGGCTCCGCCCCGAACCCCGCGCCTCAAGCGCCGGCGGGGCTGGTACGCGGGGCTGCGCCCAAGCCGCACCGCCGCTGCGCGACGGTCGCCTCAAACGCCGGCGAGGCTAGGTATGCCGGGCCCGGGAAAGGGGGTCGGGCTACTGGCCCGGCTTCGGGTCGGGGGTGGTGGTGGGGTCGGGGGCTTCTTCGAAGTCGACGCGGCCCATGTGGCGGCTCATGGACTTCATCAGGCCCCACGTCCCCAGCGCCAGCGCCGCGAAGACGATGAAGCCGAGGAGACCGGGCGTCACCTTGTTCTTGTCGAAGGTGTCGCCGGCGAGCGGGACGAGCTGGACCAGTGCTGCGTGAGTAGCGCTCATGTCAGGCATTGTCCCGGATGCCCGCGAAGAGGTCGTCCTCGGGGAGGGTGGTGTCCACGAGCGACTTCGCGAGCTCGTACTCCTCGGTGGGCCAGATCTCCTTCTGGACCTCCAGCGGCACCCGGAACCAGCCCCCGTCGGGGTCGATCTGGGTGGCGTGCGCGATCAGCGCCTTGTCGCGGATCTCGAAGAACTCGGCGCACGGGATGTGCGTGGTCAGCGTCCGCTCCTTGCGCTCGAACTCCTTCCAGCGCTCCAGCCACTCCCCGTACGGCGACTCCATGCCCCGGGCCAGCAGCCCCTCGTGCAGCGCGACGGTCCGCGGCTTGTTGAAGCCCTGGTTGTAGTAGAGCTTCTGCGGCTGGAAGGCCGGGCCGAACTCGGCCTCCGGGTACTTCTCGGTGTCCGCCGCGCCCTCGAAGGCCACCATCGAGATCTTGTGGGTCATGATGTGGTCGGGGTGCGGGTAGCCGCCGTTCTCGTCGTAGGTCGTGACGACCTGCGGGCGGAAGGCGCGGATCTTGGCCACCAGCCGGCCGGCCGCCGCGTCGACGTCCTCCAGCGCGAAGCAGCCCTCGGGCAGCGGCGGCAGCGGGTCACCCTCGGGCAGGCCGGAGTCGACGTATCCGAGCCATTCCTGGGAGACGCCCAGGATCTCGCGGGCCTCGTCCATCTCCTTGCGGCGGACCTCGTGGATGTTCTCCTCGATGTACGTGTCGCCCTGGAGCTTGGGGTTGAGGATGGAGCCGCGCTCACCGCCGGTGCAGGTCACCACCAGCACGTCCACCCCCTCGGAGACGTACTTGGCCATGGTGGCCGCGCCCTTGCTCGACTCGTCGTCGGGGTGGGCGTGGACTGCCATCAGTCGAAGCTGCTCAGTCAAGACTCGGTCCTCGGTGATTCGGAGCGAAATGTTCCGACCTTCCCGCCGGGAACGACGGCCCGGGGCGGTGGTCTGCCCGCGCGCGGGCAACTTCTATAGTGACCGAATCGGGGGGCGGAAAATTCCACGGCCCCGAGAAAGGAAAACGATCATGAGCGCGGTGCGCGAGGGCTTGCCGGAGGGCCGTTACGGCCGCACCCAGGACGCGCGCGCAGACCGCAAGCTCAAGATCGTCGGCTCGGTGCTGGGCGTCGGCCTGCTGGGCGTGGTGGGCTGGATCGGGTACGACTACGTCGCCGGCCAGACCGTCAGCGCCGAGGTGATCAAGTACCAGGTCTCGGACTCGCAGGTCGAGGTGCACCTGGAGGTCCGCAAGGACGCCTCGGCGCGGGGCGTGTGCACGCTCTCCTCCCAGGACCGCGACCACAACGAGGTCGGCCGCAAGGACGTCGTCTTCGACCAGCACAAGTCCCGGATCGACGAGCTGGTCGTCCTGAAGACCACCGCCCGGGCCACCACGGTCGAACTGGTGGGCTGCACCACCGCCGCGGCCACCGGCTGACCCCGCGACCGCCCGCCGGAATGGGTTCTTCCGGCATGTCGGGGGGTAGGACCGGGACCGGACGCCCGATGGCGTAATTCATACGCCCGGCGTCCTCCCCGTACCCACCACCGATTGTTAGGCTCGTGGTTTCGCCCATTGCCGGCGGTTTGTTAACCAGTACCTACGAGGAGCACCAGTGACCACGACGAGCGACAACGTCACCTGGCTGACCCAGGACGCCTACGACCAGCTCAAGGCCGAGCTGGAGTACCTGTCTGGTCCCGCGCGCACGGAGATCGCGATGAAGATCGCGGCGGCCCGCGAGGAGGGTGACCTCCGGGAGAACGGCGGCTACCACGCGGCCAAGGAGGAGCAGGGCAAGCAGGAGCTCCGGGTGCGCCAGCTGACGCAGCTGCTCGAGTCCGCCAAGGTCGGCGAGGCCCCGGCCGCCGCCGGCGTGGTCGCTCCCGGCACGGTCATCACCATCGCCTTCGACGGCGACGAGGACGACACCATGACCTTCCTGCTGGCCTCCCGCGAGTACGCCTCCTCCGACATCGAGACGTACTCCCCGCAGTCCCCGCTGGGCCGCGGCGTGGACGGCAAGAAGATCGGCGAGGACGCCCAGTACGAACTGCCGAACGGCAAGAAGGCCTCGGTCAAGATCCTGGACGTCAAGCCCTACACCGGCTGACCGGCCCGCACAGCGCAGCGAGGAGCCCCCGCCGGACACGTCCGGCGGGGGCTCCCGCGTCTGCCGGGGTGTCGCCGTCGAGGACATCCGTCGACCATTCGCAGGGTTCTGTTACGGTGATCGGGACTTTGGCAGACGAACACCCAAGTAGCGCTCATTCAGGCGCAGTTAGAGAAATTGGGAGTTGCTTGTGCTGAGACTGCGGAAGCTCGCGGCAGCAGGCGGAGTCGGGCTCGCTTTGACGCTCATCGGCACCACCACCGCCACAGCCGACGATGTCAGGATCATGGCGTCCGGGTCCATCAAGGACCCGTGGGCCAGCGGGGACAAGATCTACGCTTCGGCGAACCTCAACGGTCCGAACCCGGTGGGAACGAAGGTGTGCGTCGAGATTCACGCGATGCATCCTTACTACCCCGACATCAATCTGGGCGGCACCTGCAAGACCATCAACGCGGGAACCGTCACCACGTCCGTCCACAAGGGCGCCTGCGGGAACTACAAGACGTACGCCTACGCCACCTACAACGGACGGGTCTTCTGGGGGCCGGTCGAATCCCCGAGGTACCAGACGATCTGCTCCTGATCCCTCTGCCGCTGGTGAGGCCCCCGGAAGATCTACATTCCGGGGGCCTCATCCTCGACGCAACGAGGTCAGCCGTCAGCGCGACGGTACTTGCGCACCGCCAGGGTGCGGAAGAGGAGGATGATCAGCACCGACCAGATCAGCGAGGCCCACACCGGGTGCTCCATCGGCCAGGCTCCGGTCACCGACTTCGGGACGCCGTCGATCGTGTTGCCGAACAGCTCGCGGGCCGCCGACACCGTGGCGCTGAACGGGTTCCACTCGGCGACGTACTGGAGGAACCTCGGCATGCCGTTGACCGGGACGAACGCGTTCGAGAGGAACGTCAGCGGGAAAAGCCAGATCAGGCCGCCCGAGGTCGCAGCCTCCGGGGTGCGGACCGACAACCCGATCAGCGCGCCGATCCACGTGAAGGCGTAACCGAGCAGCAGGAGCAGGCCGAAACCGCCCAGCACCTTGCCGATGTTCTCGTGCGTGCGCCAGCCAACGAGCAGGGCCACGACCGCGAGTACCGCCAGCGTCACCGCCGTCTGCACGACGTCGGCGAGGGTGCGGCCGGTCAGCACCGCACCGCGCGCCATGGGCAGCGACCGGAACCGGTCGATCAGCCCCTTGTGCATGTCGTCCGCGATGCCCGCGCCCGCCCCGGCAGTGGCGAACGTCACGGTCTGGGCGAAGATGCCCGCCATCAGGAATTCCTTGTAGGCGCTCGAGCTGCCCACGGGCGCACCCGGAATGTTGATGGAGCCGCCGAAGACGTACGTGAACAGCACGACGAACATGACCGGCTGGATGACCCCGAAGATGATCATCTCGGGGATCCGGCTCATGCGGATGAGGTTGCGCTTGGCGATGACCAGGGAGTCGCTGATCGACTGGACCACCCCGCCCCGGGGCACCGGGGCGAGCTGCGGCACGGCTTCGGTGGTGGCGCTCACTTGGCGGCCTCCTTCCGGGACTTGCGCCCCTTGCCGGCCTCGGCGCCCGCGCCGTCCTCGCCCTCCGCGGCCAGCTCGGCGGCGTGGCCGGTCAGGGAGATGAAGACGTCGTCGAGGGTGGGCCGGCGCAGGCCGATGTCGTCGATCTCGATGCCGCGGGCGTCCAGCTCGCGGATGACCTCGGCGAGCAGCTTCGCGCCGCCGGTGACCGGGACGGTCAGCTTGCGGGTGTGCTCCTCGACGGTGGTCTCGCCCTTGCCGAAGGCGGCCAGGACCGTGCGGGCGTCGGTGATGTGCTCGCGCTCGTGGACCACCACCTCGACCCGCTCGCCGCCGGTCTGGGCCTTGAGCTGGTCGGCGGTGCCCCGGGCGATGACCTTGCCCTGGTCGACCACGCAGATGTCGTGGGCGAGCCGGTCGGCCTCCTCCAGGTACTGGGTGGTGAGCAGCAGGGTGGTGCCGCCCGCGACCAGTTCCTCGATGACGTCCCACAGGGCCTGCCGGTTGCGCGGGTCCAGGCCGGTGGTGGGCTCGTCCATGAACATCACCGGCGGCCGGACCACCAGCGCGGCGGCCAGGTCGAGCCGGCGGCGCATGCCGCCGGAGTAGGTCTTGGCGGTGCGGTCGGCCGCGTCGGCGAGGCCGAACCGCTCCAGCAGCTCCGCGGCCCGGGCCTTCGCGGGCTTGGCGCCCATCTGGTAGAGCCGGCCGACCATCTGGAGGTTCTCCCGGCCGGTCAGGTACTCGTCGACGGCGGCGAACTGGCCGGAGAGGCCGATGGAGCGGCGGACTTCGTTGGGGTGCTTGAGGACGTCGATCCCGGCGACGACCGCCCGGCCGCTGTCCGGCCTGAGGAGGGTGGTCAGTACGCGCACGGTGGTGGTCTTCCCCGCGCCGTTGGGGCCGAGGAGGCCCAGGACGGTGCCCTCGGGTACGTCGAGGTCCACCCCGTCCAGTGCCCGTACATCGCCGAAGGTCTTCACCAGTCCTTCGGCGTAGATGGCGCCTGGCATATGGATTCTCCCAGTGCGAATCGGGTGTTTCCTGTGCAAATCCTATGGTCGCCGGATGCTGCCCGCCCGGTCGGCGGTTCAGCGTATTGCGTTGTATCGCGTCAGGGGCGGACTCCGCACGACTTCCGCGCACTTCGCGGCGGGGCCGGCGGCCGGGCCTCAGGCCAGGACCGGGTACCCCGCCTCCCGCAGCGCCGCCGCGACCGCCGTGCAGTGCTCCGGGCCCTTGGTCTCCAGGTGCAGCTCGACCTCCACCTCCGTGAGGCCCAGCCGCGGGTCGGTCCGCAGATGGCTCACGTCCAGTACGTTCGCATCCACCACTGACAACACCCCCAGCAGACCGGCCAGCGCCCCGGGCCGGTCGGCCACCCGCACCCGCAGCGACAGGTAGCGCCCGGCCGCCGCCATGCCGTGCCGCAGGATCCGCTGGAGCAGCAGCGGGTCGACGTTGCCGCCGGAGAGCACCGCCACCACCGGCCCCTGGTAGTGCTCCGGCTCGCTGAGCAGCGCCGCGACCGGGCTGGCCCCGGCCGGCTCCACCACCAGCTTCGCCCGCTCCAGGCAGAGCAGCAGCGCGCTGGACAGCGCGTCCTCCGAGACCGTCCGCACCTCGTCGACCAGGTCCCGGACGATCTCGAAGGGCACGTCCCCGGGCCGGCCCACCTTGATGCCGTCCGCCATGGTCACCGGCTCGTCCACCGACACCGGGTGCCCCACCGCCAGCGAGGGCGGGTACGCCGCCGCGCCCGCGGCCTGCACGCCCACCACCCGCACGTCCGGGCGCAGCGCCTTGACCGCGACCGCCACCCCGGCGGCCAGTCCCCCGCCGCCCACGCCCACCAGGATGGTCCGCACCTCCGGGCACTGCTCCAGGATCTCCAGGCCGACCGTGCCCTGGCCGGCGATGACGTCCCGGTGGTCGAAGGGGTGGATGAAGACCGCGCCGGTGCGGTCCGCGTACTCCTGGGCCGCGGCCAGGGTCTCGTCGACCACCTGCCCGTGCAGCCGGACCTCGGCGCCGTACTCGCGGGTGGCGGCCACCTTCGGCAGCGGCGCCCCCACCGGCATGAAGACCGTGGCGCGGACCCCGAGCAGCGAGGAGGCCAGCGCCACCCCCTGCGCGTGGTTGCCGGCGCTGGCGGCCACCACCCCGGCCGCCTTCTCCACCGGGGACAGGCCGGAGATCCGCACGTACGCGCCGCGCAGCTTGAAGGAGCCGGTGCGCTGAAGGTTCTCGCACTTGAGGTGCACCGGCGAGCCGACCAGGGCGGACAGGTGCCGGCTGCCCTCCATGGGAGTCGTCCGCGCGACCCCCGCGAGCATCTTCTGGGCCCCCCGGACGTCGTCGAGGATCACCGGCGGGAAGGGGGCGGGCAGGCGGTAGTTCATGCCGCAAGTCTCGCAGTGCGCGCACCCGCGCGCCCGGGCCCGGGCGCCCTTCCGCCCGCCGGGCGACGGCTCCGCACAGGTTTGCCCAGGGCCCGTACGGGGCGTGCGCGGGCCGCGTACTCTGTCCCCCATCCTGTCGGCCCCCGCATGAAGAGAGCCCCAGTCCATGTCCCCTGCCCCGGCCCATTCCGACCTGCCGGCCGAGGCCGCAGCCGGCCTCCTCGACGACCTCCAGCACCAGGTCGCCCTCTTCGCCCGGCGCGCGGAGCAGACCCGGCTCGGCGGGGTCGGCCAGGCCCGCAACTCCATGGACCGGGCCGCCTACCTGCTGCTCAACCGGCTGGACCAGGAAGGCCCGATGGGCGTGAAGGCGCTGGCCGCGGGGATGGGCATCGACTCCTCGACGGTGACCCGCCAGGTCGCCCCGCTGGTGGAGACCGGGCTGGTCAAGCGGACCTCGCACCCCGAGGACGGCCGGGCCGTGGTGCTCGCCCTCTCGCCGCGCGGGCTGGCCCGGTTGGAGGAGGTGCGCTCCTCCCGGCGCGCGCTGATGTCGCAGGTCACGGAGGGGTGGAGCGAGGACGAGCGGGAGACCTTCACCTCCCTGCTCACCCGCTTCAACCTCTCGCTGTCGGAGCGCATGGGCGCACCGGGCGAGGGCGGCCCGGCCTCCTGACCCCGGACCGCGGGTCGAGCGGTCGCGGAGCTTCCGGCCGCCCGGCCCGGGACGGCCGGTCAAGCGGTCCCGGAGCTTCCGGCCGGCCGGTCGTCCCGGGCCGTCCCGACCCGCTCCGCGCCTCTTGACCTGGGCGGGCGTACTGGCCTCATATGAAGTGTGGTGACAGGACGGTCGGCCGGCCATCGACAGCGCCGGGCCCGGGAGTTCGAGGCGTTCGTGGCCGGTGCGGGCGGCCGGCTGCTGCATGTCGCGACCCTGCTGACGGCGGAGCCGCACGGTGCCAACCCGGCCGCCCGGCGGCTGCTGGCCGACGCCCTGGCCCGGACCTTCGCCGGCTGGGAGCGGGCCCGCGGCGACGACCCGTACGACCGCACCCGCGCCGAGCTGGCCCTGGCCTTCGCCCGGGGCTCCTGGCGGTACCACCGCGGGCGCGGCGGGGTGCTCTCCCGGCTCTCCCCGCAGGAACGCCTGGTGATCACGCTGCGGGTCTACGAGGGCATCCCGGAGGAGCAGACAGCGGCCCTCCTGGGCCTGCCCCCCGAGCGGGTCCGGGCCCTCACCGCCCGCGCCGGCTCCGCCCTGCGCTCCCGCCCGCCGGCCGGGGACCGCCCGGCCGCCGGGGCCGCGGCGCCGCCCGCCGCCGGAGCCGCCTGATGAGCCTGCCCGACCGCAAGGAACTGGAGGTCCGCCGGCTGCTGGAGGGCCCGCACCCCGTCGTGCCCGCGGACCTCGCCCCCACCGCCGCGGCCCGCGGCGCCCGGCTGCTGCGCCGCCGCCAGGCCCTGCGCCGGGCCGGCTGGACCCTCCTGCTGGCCGCCGCCGTCGCCTTCACCGTCTGGGCCTCGCTGACCCGCCCCTGGGTCACCCCGCCCTCGACCGTCGCCCCGCCCCTCGAAGGCTGGTGACGACGACGGCCGCCGCCCCCGGGATGCGGGGAGCGGCGGCCGTGGCCGGTACGGACGGACCGGGCGGGGGCCCGTCCGCGGGGACGACTAGCCCAGCGCCTGCTTCAGGTCGGCGAGCAGGTCGTCGACGTTCTCGATGCCGACGGAGAGGCGGACCAGGTCGCCCGGGACCTCCAGGGCCGAGCCGACCACCGAGGCGTGGGTCATCCGGCCCGGGTGCTCGATCAGCGACTCGACGCCGCCCAGGGACTCGCCCAGCGTGAAGAGCTGCGTGCGGTTGCAGACCTCCACCGCCGCCTCCTCGCCGCCCGCGACGAGGAAGGAGATCATGCCGCCGAAGGACTTCATCTGCTTGGCCGCGACCTCGTGGCCCGGGTGCTCGGGCAGGCCCGGGTAGAGGACCTTGGTGACCTTCGGGTGGCGGGTGAGCATGTCCGCGACGCGGGTGGCGTTCTCGCTGTGCCGGTCCATCCGGACCGCCAGCGTCTTGATGCCGCGCAGCACGATCCACGAGTCGAAGGGACCGGCCACCGCGCCCATGGCGTTCTGGTGGTAGGCCAGCTCCTCGCCGAGCGCGGCGTCCGCGGTCACCAGCGCGCCGCCGACCACGTCCGAGTGGCCGCCCATGTACTTGGTGAGGGAGTGGACCACCACGTCCGCGCCCAGCGCCAGCGGCTGCTGGAGGTAGGGGCTCGCGAAGGTGTTGTCGACGACCAGCTTCGCGCCGGCGGTGCGCGCGACGTCCGCGACCGCGGCGATGTCGGTGATGCCCAGGAGCGGGTTGGAGGGGGTCTCGACCCAGATCGCCTTGGTGCGGTCGGTCATCGCGGCCCGGACGGCCGCCGGGTCGGAGGTGTCCGCGACGGACCACTCGACGCCCCAGCGCGAGACGACCTTGGCGAACAGGCGGAAGGTGCCGCCGTAGGCGTCGTTGGGGATGACCACGTGGTCGCCGGGGGCCAGCAGGGTGCGCAGGAGGCAGTCCTCCGCGGCCAGGCCGGAGGCGAAGGCGAGGCCGCGGGTGCCGCCCTCCAGCGCCGCGAGGTTCTCCTCCAGGGCGGTACGGGTGGGGTTGCCGCTGCGGCTGTACTCGTAACCGCCGCGCAGACCGCCGACGCCGTCCTGCTTGTAAGTGGAGACCTGGTAGATCGGGGGCACGACCGCGCCGGTCAGCGGGTCCGCCGTGTTGCCCGCGTGGATCGCGCGGGTCTCGAAGCTCTGCTGCTCGTGGCTCATGGTCAGAGCCTAAGCGGCCGCACGCGTGTCACGCGGCCGCCCGGCTCGGTCGGTTGAACGGGTCCGCCCGGCGTCAGCCGGTTGAACGGACCGGCCCCGCGGGCTAGCCCCAGGCGTGCAGGAAGTCCTCCACGATCGCGGCCCGGTCGATGCCGTGCGGGTGCTCGTCGCCGGCCACCCGCTGCGGGCCGGCCTGCTCGTCCTCCAGGGCCGCGTCCTCGTCCTCGTCCATCGGCTGGTCGGGGCCGGCCTCCTCGGCCGGCGCGGCCTGCTGGTCGTCGGCCGGCGCGGCCTGGCGGTCGGCGAAGGCCACCGACATCGCGGGCATGCCCTCCTCGGCGCGCTCCTCACCGGGGGCGAGTTCGAAGGAATCCCCCGAGCAATTCGCGGACTCGTAGACAATTGCGGTCGTCGCAGTCGCGTTGTGCAGCTTTACCGGGGACTCGTTCTCGGCGAGCTCGTCGAGTGCGTAGCAGGTGGTGCCGTCGGGGTTTTCGATCTGCACCACGGAGTTCGGAGAACCGGGAATGTAGTAATTGAAGCTTTCCGTATCCGCGGACGCCGTGCCCGGCAGTACGGCGGACAGAACGAGGGCGCCCAGGGCGATCGTGACAGCACTCCGCATGCGCATGCGCGTTTCTCCTTCGGGTGGGTCAGGCCGGGGGGAGGGCCTGCGCGGGAGATGCTAAAGGGAAATCAAGAGCGGAAACGATGCTGCCGTCCGGGGCGAACGGATGTTTTCCCATATTCACGTGCTCGGCTCAGCAAAGGACCGGCGAACGGCCGCGGAACGCCTTCCGGTAAATCGGGCCGGGCCGCCGCGGCCGCGCGGGGCCGGGGCCGCCCGGCGGGTTTGCGCGCCGGGTGTGGAACGCTGGAGCCATGGAGATTCTCTGGTTCCTGATCGCGGTGGGCATGCTCGCCGCCGTCCTCGTCCCCTATCTCAGGCGGCGCGGCGGCGGTGGCATCCGGCTGGTCTCGCCGGGCGCGCCCGACGCGGCCGACCCGGCGGACTACGGCTTCGTACGCCAGGAGGAGCTGGACGTCCGGGTGCCGGGCCCCGACCGGGACCTGATGGACGTACTGGACGTGGTGCAGGCGACCCAGGAGTGGAAGGCCGCCTCCCAGTTGCTGGCCGGCACCCCCGAGGCGGGCGAGGTCCGCTGGCAGCGGATCCAGGCCTTCGCCGGCGCCGCCTCGCTGGAGCTGGCCCAGCGGCCCGGGGCCGGCGGGTCCTGGCTGCGGTCCTGGCGGCTGGCGGCGCCCGAGGACGCGGGCGGCGCGCAGGTGCACGCCGAGTTCCTGGTGCAGCAGGCCTGGCGGGCCTCCGGCGGGGTCGGCGCGGAGGACCACCGGATCATCCTGGAGGAGGCCCGCACCGCCTGCGCCGAGGCCGCGCGGCTGGCCCCGGCCGACCCGGTCCCGTACATCACGGAGCTGGCGGTGGCCCGTGGACTGGCCTACCCTGAGGCGGAGTTCGACGCCCTGTGGGCCAAGGTCATCGACCGCGCCCCGCAGCACATGGGCGCCCATCTGGCCGCCCTGCACTACTGGTGCGAGAAGTGGCACGGCTCGCCCGCCCAGGCCGACGCCTTCACGCACGCGGCGGCGGCCCGGGCGCCCCGGGGCTCGCTGCTGGCGGCGCTGCCCCTGTTCGGGGTCTTCGAGCACCTGCCGGAGATCACCCTGGTCCAGGACTTCTACGGCAGCGCGGTGGTCTCCCGGGCCATGGAGGGCGCGCTGTACGCGGTGCACTCGGCCCGGCCGGACGACCCGATGCTGGCGCACGTCCGGCACCTGCTCGTGCTGTTCCTGGTGCGCGGCGAGCGGTGGGCCGAGGCCATGGACCAGCTGCGGCACGTCGACGGCTACGTCGGCGCCCTGCCCTGGTCGCACAGCGCGGACCCGGCGGCCGAGTACGCCCTGTACCGGGCGCTGGCGGTCGCGGGCTACGAGGCCAACGGCGGCAGCCCGGCGACCCTGGCCCACTGAGGCCGCCCGGGCGGGCGGGGGAATCGGGAGGGCCGGCCGGACGTTGACGACACAGCCGCCCGCTCGCGCAAGGAGTCAGTCCCATGCTGTTCGGCCGCCGTACCCCCGAGCTGCCCACCCCGGAGCAGGCCCTCAAGGGCCGCGCCGTGCCGGAGTTCGACCTGCCCGCCCGCCACACCGTCCTCGGCAACCCGCTCGCCGGCCCCTACCCCGAAGGCCTGGAGGTCGCGGACTTCGGCCTCGGCTGCTTCTGGGGCGCGGAGCGCAAGTTCTGGCAGACGCCCGGCGTCTGGACCACCCTGGTCGGCTACCAGGGCGGCTACACCGAGAACCCGTCCTACGACGAGGTCTGCTCGGGCCTGACCGGCCACACCGAGGTCGTCCGGGTCGTCTACGACCCCGCGCAGGTCTCGTACGCCACCCTGCTGAAGGTCTTCTGGGAGGCGCACAACCCCACCCAGGGCTTCCGCCAGGGCAATGACGTCGGCACCCAGTACCGCTCCGCCGTCTACACCCACTCCGCCGACCAGCAGGCCACCGCCGAGGCCTCCCGCACCGCCTACCAGTCCGTCCTCACCGGCGGCGGCTACGGCGAGATCACCACGGCCGTGCTGCCGGCCGCCGAGCGCCCCTTCTGGCCGGCCGAGCCGTACCACCAGCAGTACCTCGACAAGAACGTCGACGGCTACTGCGGCATCGGCGGCACCGGCCTGTCCTGCCCGATCGGCGTGGCCCCGGCCGAAGGCTGAGCCGCCCGCCCCGCGACGGCCCGCCTCAGATCGTGGCGGCGTCGATGACGAAGCGGTAGCGGACGTCGCTGGCGAGGACGCGCTCGTAGGCCTCGTTGACCTCGTCCGCGCGGATCGTCTCGATGTCCGCGCCCAGGCCGTGCGCCGCGCAGAAGTCCAGCATCTCCTGGGTCTCCGCGATGCCGCCGATCATCGAACCGGCCAGGGTCTTGCGACCGTTGATGACGGAGAAGAGGTTGAGGGAGACCGGCTCCTCCGGTGCGCCCACGTTCACCAGCGCGCCGTCGAGCTTCAGCAGCCCCAGGTACTTGTCCAGCGGCAGCGGGGCCGAGACGGTGGAGACGATCAGGTCGAAGCGGCCGGCCAGCTCCGTGAAGGTCGCCTCGTCGGCGGTGGCGTAGTAGTGCGCGGCGCCGAGCCGGAGGCCGTCCTCGCGCTTGCGCAGCGACTGCGACAGGACGGTCACCTCGGCACCCAGCGCGGCGGCGATCTTGACGCCCATGTGCCCGAGGCCGCCCAGCCCGACGATCGCGACCTTCTTGCCCGGCCCGGCCTTCCAGTGCACCAGCGGCGAGTAGAGGGTGATGCCGGCGCACAGCAGCGGCGCGGCCACGTCCAGGGCGAGGGCGTCGGGGATGCGGACGGCGTAGTTCTCGTCCACCACGATGTGCGTGGAGTACCCGCCGTAGGTGCTGTCGCCGTGCCGGTCGGTGCTGTTGTACGTGAAGGTCGCGCCGGCCGTGCAGTGCTGCTCCTGGCCCGCCAGGCAGGCCTCGCACTCGCGGCAGGAGTCGACGAAGCAGCCCACCCCGACCCGGTCGCCGACCGCGTACTTCGTGACCCCGGACCCGGCCTCGGTCACCACGCCCGCGATCTCGTGGCCCGGCACCATCGGGTAGCTGCCCTCGCCCCAGCCGTCGCGGACCTGGTGGATGTCGGAGTGGCAGATGCCGGCGTACTTGATCTCGATCAGGACGTCGTGCTCGCCGACCGGGCGGCGCGGCACGGTGATGCGCTCCAGGGGCGCCTTCGGCGCGGGGGCCGCGTAGGCGGCGACCCGGGTGGCGCGGGCGGAGGTGGCCGGGGTGCTGGACATGTGCGTCTCCAGATGAGGGGGTTGCGCGGTGTTCGCTGCCCACGATGCCGCGGATCGCGCGGGACACCCAGGGCCCTGCGCAGCCTAGGACCGCTGGTCCTATCCCTGGCGGGGTCAGGCTCACCGGCCGGCCGGCACCGATACTGGCGGCATGGACCAGCGCCCCGACCTGAGTGAGTTCCTGCGCTCCCGCCGCGCCCGGCTCAAGCCGCAGGACGTGGGCCTGCCGGAGTACGGGCGGCACCGGCGGGTCCCGGGGCTGCGCCGCGAGGAGCTGGCGCAGCTGGCCGGCGTCTCCCTCGCGTACTACACCCGCCTCGAACAGGGCCACGGCCAGAACGTCTCGGCGGAGATCCTGGAGGCCATCGCCGGGGCGCTGCGGCTGGACGCCACCGAGCGCTCCCACCTGGCCGACCTGGCCCGCCCCCGGGCCCGGCGCCGCCGGTACGTCAACCGGCCCGAGCAGGTGCGGCCCGAGCTGCTGGGGCTGCTGGGCGCCATGGAGGGCGTACCGGCGTACGTGCTGGGGCGCCGGCTGGACGTGCTGGCCTGGAACCCGATGGCCGCCGCCGTCTTCGGGGACTTCGGCGCGCTGCCGGCCGAGGAGCGGAACCTGGCGCGGCTGGTCTTCCTGGACCCGGCGGCCCGGGACCTGTACGCGGACTGGCAGTGCCGGGCCTGCGAGATGGTCAGCGGGCTGCGGCTGTACGCGGGCCGGCACCCGGACGACCCGCGGCTCTCCGCGCTGGTGGGCGAACTGTCCGTGAAGAACGAGGAGTTCCGGCAGCTGTGGGCGGCCCACACGGTCGCGGACAAGGCGCACGGCCGCAAGTCCCTGCACCACCCGCTGGCCGGGGAGCTGCACCTGGCCTTCGAGACGCTGCTGCTGCCGGACAGCCCCGAGCAGTGCCTGGTGACCTTCCACGCCGAGCCCGGTTCGGCCTCGGCGGACGCGCTGCGGATGCTGGCCTCGTGGGCGGCCGGGACCGGGGACGGCCGGGCGGCCGCCGCCTCGGAGGCGCCCGCGCGCTGAGCTCCGGTACCCCGACGCGGCCGGCGCGCCCCCCCCCCCGGGGGGCGCCCCCCCCCCGGCCCCCGGCCGGCCCCCCCGGCCCCGCCGGCCCCCCCG
>NZ_JBFBGK010000153.1:0-14397 GCF_040684615.1 Streptomyces sp. NPDC089919 | reverse complement strand
CCCAGCCACGCCAGGTCGTCCGACGCGTAGAGGGCGATCCCGTCCTCACGCGTCAGCCGCTCACCGGAGCGGACCTTCTCCTCCAGCTCGCGCTTCAGCCCAGCGTCCATGCGTCGCTCGTCTCCTCTATCCGTCCTGCAACCCGGTCACCCACCGTACTCTCAGTGCTCTTCCGGCAGATCGCCGACCCGGTTCTCCCACTTGGTCGAGAGCACGATGGTGGTGCGGGTGCGCGAGACGCCCTTGGTGCCGGAGAGCCGGCGGATGATCTTCTCCAGGCCGTCCACGTCGCTGGCCCGGACCTTGAGCATGTACGAGTCGTCGCCGGCGATGAACCAGCAGTCCTCGATCTCGGCCAGGTCCCGCAGCCGCCGCGCCACGTCCTCGTGGTCCGCCGCGTCCGAGAGGGAGATGCCGATCAGGGCGGTGACGCCCATGCCGAGCGAGGCGGCGTCCACCGTCGCGCGGTAGCCGGTGATCACGCCGGCCGTCTCGAGGCGGTTGATCCGGTCCGTGACGCTGGGGCCGGAGAGGCCCACCAGCCGGCCGAGCTCGGCGTACGAGGCACGGCCGTTCTCCCGGAGTGCCTGGATGAGCTGCCTGTCCACCGCGTCCATGTGTCTGGAGCCTTCCATTATTCAGCGATCCCGCAAGTTTAGGTGTAGAATCTAAGGTACACAGGGGCGACACCCTGTGAATCTTTCAGCAGATCAAAGACGATCTTTCAGGAGTGGTTCACCGTGTACACGATCGAGATGGCCTACGCTCACATGCGCGAACTGCAGGAGCTGGCCAACCGATCCCGCACCCACCAGCCCGCTGCCGCCCAGCGCGCCGACAAGGTCCGCGGCCGCGCCGCGACCGCCAAGAAGCGCTAGGCCCCACGAGAGCCACCCAGCTCTCCTTCCCAACGCCGGTACAGGCGGTGCGGCACCTCGGCGGCATCCAGTACCCGGCCCGCGACGAAATCCACCAGATCCTGGATGTGCGTCGCACCCGCGTAGAACGCCGGCGAGGCGGGCAGCACCACAGCTCCCGCCTCGTCCAGGGCGACCAGCTGCTTCAGCGTCTGCCCGCTCAGCGGGGTCTCCCGCACCGCGACCACCAGCCGGCGCCGCTCCTTGAGCGTCACGCTCGCCGCCCGCTGCAGCAGGTCCTTCGAGAGCCCCAGTGCCACTCCGGCGACGCACGCCGTCGAGGCCGGCACGATCAGCATCCCCTTGACCGGGTACGAGCCCGAGGACGGCCCCGCCGCCAGGTCCCCGGCCGACCAGTGCCGTACGTCGTCCAGGTCCAGCCCCGTGAAGGTGCCCGGCTTGCCGTCCGCGCCCCGGGCCAGCCACTGCCCCAGGTCCTCGCGCCAGTGCGCGTCGCGGAAGGCGATGCCCGTCTCGTCCAGAAGGGTGAGCCGGGACGCCCGGCTCACCACCAGGTCCACGCTCTCCCCCGCCGCCAGCAGCCCCCGCAGCACCGCCGCCGCGTACGGCGTCCCCGACGCCCCGGAGACCCCGACCACCCACGGGGTGCGCTTGCCGTCACTCATGATTCCGAGCCTAGAGCGTCAGGCCGCGGACCAGCAGGTCCGCGAGGGCGCACAGGAAGAGGGCGATCCCGATGAAGCCGTTCACCGTGAAGAAGGCGCGGTTCAGCCGCGAGAGGTCCTTCGGGGTGACGATCGAGTGCTCGTAGAGGAACGCCCCCGCGACCACCAGCAGGCCCAGCCAGAGCAGGACGCCGCCGTCGGTGGCCACCGCGTACCAGGCCAGCAGGGCCGTGGTGATCAGGTGGCAGCCGCGGGCTCCCCACAGCGCGCCCTCGACGCCGAAGCGGGCCGGCACCGACTTCACGCCCTCGGCGCGGTCCGAGTCCACGTCCTGGCAGGCGTAGATCAGGTCGAAGCCGCCGATCCAGAAGCCGATCGCCAGGCCCAGCAGCACCGCGTCCCAGGACCACTCGCCGGTGACCGCCAGCCAGGCGCCGACCGGACCCATGGCCTGCGCCAGGCCGAGGATCGCCTGCGGGAAGTTCGTGAACCGCTTGCCGTACGGGTAGACCACCATCGGCACCACGGCCACCGGCGCCAGCGCCAGGCAGAGCGGGTTCAGCAGCGCGGCCGCGCCGAGGAAGACCGCCAGCGCGATGCCCGCACCCGTCCAGGCCGAGCGCACCGAGACCGCGCCGGTGACCAGCTCGCGGTGGGCGGTGCGCGGATTGCGCGCGTCCAGCTCCCGGTCGATGATCCGGTTCGCGGCCATCGCGAAGGTCCGCAGGCCGACCATGCAGATCGTCACCAGCAGCAGCCGGGCCCAGTGCATCTGGCGGTCCAGCTCGAACATCGCGGTCAGTGCCGCGATGTAGGCGAAGGGCAGCGCGAAGACCGAGTGCTCGATCATCACCAGGCGGAGGAACGCTTTGGTGCGGCCCGGCTGCGCTCCGGGGACGGCGGCAGTGGTCACAGCCCGTATTCCTTCCAGCGGCGGTCCACCAGGGCGGCCGTGGCCGGGTCCGACTCGACCATGTCAGGCCAGCCGCCGTCCCGCACGTACCCCTCCTCGGGGAGCTTCTTCGTGGCGTCGATACCCGCCTTGCCGCCCCAGAACTGCTGGTAGGAGGCGTGGTCGAGGTGGTCGACGGGGCCCTCGACCACGGTCAGGTCGCGGGAGTAGTCGGTGTTGCCCAGCGCCCGCCAGGAGACCTCGTGCAGGTCGTGCACGTCGCAGTCGGCGTCCACCACGATGATCAGCTTGGTCAGCGACATCATGTGGGCACCCCAGATCGCGTGCATCACCTTCTGGGCGTGCTTGGGGTACTTCTTGTCGATCGAGACGATCGCGCAGTTGTGGAAGCCGCCCGACTCGGGCAGGTGGTAGTCCACGATGTCCGGCACGATGATCTTGAGCAGCGGCAGGAAGAACCGCTCGGTGGCCCGCCCCAGCGGCCCGTCCTCGGTCGGCGGCCGGCCGACCACGATCGACTGGATCAGCGGGCGCCTGCGCATCGTGATGCAGTCGATCGTCAGGGCCGGGAAGGGCTCCTGCGGCGTGTAGAAGCCGGTGTGGTCGCCGAAGGGCCCCTCCGGCAGCATCTCGCCCGGCTCCAGCCAGCCCTCGATGACGACCTCGGCCTGGGCCGGGACCTGGAGCGGCACGGTCTTGCAGTCGACCATCTCGATCCGCTTGCCCGCGACGAAGCCGGCGAACAGGTACTCGTCGATGTCCCCGGGCAGCGGCGCGGTCGAGGCGTAGGTGACGGCCGGCGGGCAGCCGAAGGCGATCGCCACCGGCAGCCGCTCGCCCTTCTTGGCGGCGACGGCGTAGTGGTTGCGGCTGTCCTTGTGGATCTGCCAGTGCATCCCGATGGTGCGCTTGTCGTGGCGCTGGAGGCGGTACAGGCCCAGGTTGCGGACCCCGGTCTCGGGGTGCTTGGTGTGGGTCAGGCCCAGGTTGAAGAAGGACCCGCCGTCCTTGGGCCAGGTGAAGAGCGCCGGCAGCCGGTCCAGGTCCACGTCCTCGCCGGTGAGCACGACCTCCTGGACGGGCGCCTGCTCGGCCTTCACCTTGCGCGGCGGCACGTGCACCATCGAGCCGAGCTTGCCGAAGGCCTCGCGGACCCCGATGAAGCCCTGCGGCAGCTCGGGCTTGAGCAGCCCGCCGATCTTCTCGCTGATCTCGCCGTACGACTTCAGGCCCAGGGCCTTCAGGAGCCGCCGGTCGGTGCCGAAGACGTTCATCGCCAGGGGCATGTCGGAGCCCTTGACGTTCTCGAAGAGGAGGGCCGGACCGCCGGCCTTGTTCACTCTGTCGACGATCTCCCCGACCTCCAGGTACGGGTCGACTTCGGCCTTGATGCGCTTGAGGTCGCCCTCCCGCTCCAGAGCCCGGAGCAGCGAGCGGAGATCGTCGTAAGCCATGCAGGCCAGTATCCGCCACGCACTACCCTGGAACGGTCACCGGGGCCCGTCAGGGCCTGCCACCGTCCTTGGGGGTCGGACTCTCACCGTGCTGCGCTATCTGCCGTTCCTGCTGGTCCTGGGTCTGACGATCTACACCTTCATCGACTGCCTCAACACCCCGGAGAACGAGGTCAAGCACCTGCCCAAGGTCGTCTGGGTGATCATCATCCTGCTGTTCTCGATCGTCGGGCCCGTGGTGTGGCTGGTGGCGGGGCGGAAGCGGGAGGCCCGGGGCGGGTACGGCACGGCCGGCGGCGGCCGGGGCGGCTGGGTGGCGCCGGACGACAACCCCGACTTCCTCAAGTCCCTCGACGAGGAGACCAGGCGCCGCGGCGAGCCGGAGGCGGACGGCGCCTGAGCGCCCCGCACCGCCGCACGCACGCATACAGAAACGGAACGGGCCCCCGCGTGGCGGGGGCCCGTTCCGTGTCCGTGCGGCGCGTCTACAGACCGGCGTACGAGTGCTTGCCGTTCAGCAGGATGTTCACGCCGTAGTAGTTCCAGATCCAGCAGGCGAAGGCGAACAGCGCCAGGTAGGCGGCCTTGCGGCCCTTCCAGCCGGCGGTCGCGCGGGCGTGCAGGTAGCAGGCGTACGCGACCCAGGTGACGAAGGACCAGACCTCCTTGGGGTCCCAGCCCCAGTAGCGGCCCCAGGCGTCGCCGGCCCAGATGGCGCCCGCGATGATCGTGAAGGTCCACAGCGGGAAGACCGCCGCGTTGATCCGGTACGAGAACTTGTCCAGGGAGCCGGCGGCGGGCACCCGCTCCAGCACCGAGGTGGCGAACCGGCCCGGCTGCTCGCCGCGCTCCAGCTTCGCCTCGTAGGCGTCGCGGAAGAGGTAGAGCAGGGTGCCGGCGGCGCCGATGTAGAAGACCGCACCGCAGATGATCGCGGTGGAGACGTGGATGTACAGCCAGTACGAGTGCAGCGCCGGGACCAGCTGGTCGCTGTCGGTGTAGAGCCAGGTGGTGGCGATGCCCAGGTCCAGCAGGACGGTGGTGACCAGCAGCAGGCCCATCCAGCGGACGTTCTTCTTCAGGGCCAGCAGCACCAGGTACGCGCCGACCGCCACCGTGGAGAAGGTGATGGAGAACTCGTACATGTTGCCCCAGGGGGCCCGCTGCACGGACAGGGCGCGGGCGAGCACGCCGGCCGCCTCGACCAGGAAGCCGAGGGTGGTCAGCGAGACCGCGATCCGGCCGTAGAGGTCGCCCTGGGCGTCGCCGCCGGCCGCGCCGGGGCCGTCGGGCACGTCACGGCTGCCGGCCGCGGCGCGGGTGACGACCTTCGGCTTGTCGAGGACCGCCGTGCCGCCCTGGGAGCGGACCGTGACGGCCGGGGCCGGGGCGCTCGCGGCGGCCTTGCCGGCCAGCGCGGCGGCGGTGCGGCCGACCTTGCTGCGGCTGCCGAAGACCCACTCGGCGATGTGCGCGAAGAAGGCGAGCGTGTAGACCGCCATGGACGAATAGATCAGCACGTTGCTGATGTGCGCCAGGTTCTCGTTGGCGGCCAGTGCGAGCTGCATTATGCGCGCTCTCCTTCGGCGACGGGATCGGTGTCGGCTTCGGCGGCGGTACCGGTGTCAGTATCGGGGGCCGCGCCGGCGCCGGCGGGCCGGGGCGCGGTCGGCGCCTCGGCGTTCAGGGTGAGGGCCAGGTCGGCCAGTTCCTCGGGGAGCTTGGCGGACTCGCTGCGGCCCAGGCCGGCCATCTCGACGAGGGTGGTGCCGTCGGGGCCGGGCACGGCCCGGACCCAGACGCGGCGGCGCTGGATGAACAGCGAGCCGGCCAGGCCGAGGATGGCGGCGACGGCGCCCAGGAGGGCGGGGCCGCTGCCGGGCTGGTGGGTGACCGAGAAGGTGGCCCAGGTGCTGATGCCCTCGAACTTCACGGTGCCCGCGCCGTTGGGCAGGGTCATCGACTCGCCGGGCAGCATCCGGACCGCGAACGGCTTGCCGTCCTTGTCCTTGTACTGCTTCATCTTGGTCGTGTCGAGCTGGTAGACGTTCTGCGGCAGGCCCGCGTCCACGCCGAGGCTGCCGTGGTAGCCGGTGAGCGCGAGGGCCGGGAAGTCCAGGCCCGGGTACTGCGAGAACATCGTGCCCCGGCCGGCGCCCGCGAAGGTGGGGACGAAGACGCCGGAGAAGCCCAGCTGCTCCTTCTTGCCGTCCTTGTCGCGGTAGCCGTCGATGACCTTGACGGCTCCGGTGGAGGTGAGGTTCGAGTCCTGCGGCAGCATCGGCACCGCGTCCTTGAAGACCACCTTGCCGCGGGCGTCGGTCACCGAGATGACCGGGGCGTAGCCGTGGCCGAGCAGGTAGATCTTCGAGCCGTCGATCTCCAGGGGTTCGTTGACCTGGATCTCGGCCTTGGCCGGGGCGCCGTCGGCGCCCTTGCTGTAGGTGACGAAGGCCCGGAACTCGCGGGCGGTGCCCTTCTGGGGGCCGGTGCGCTCGTACGTGGCGTCGAAGCGGTCCAGCGTGAAGCTGAAGGGCGGCAGGTCGTCGGAGGAGAAGAGGCTGCCGGACTTGAAGTCGTCGTACTGCGTGAGGGTGTTCGCGAAGCCGCCGCCCTGGAGGATCAGCTTGCCGCCCTCGGAGAAGAACAGCCGGCCCCAGGCGAAGGCCACCAGCATGATGATCAGCGCGACGTGGAAGGCCAGGTTGCCGGCCTCGCGGAGGTAGCCCTTCTCGGCGCTGACGGCGGTACCGGCGGTGGCGGTGCGGAAGCGGCGCTTCTTGAGGATCCGGCCGGCGGCGTCCAGCACCTCCTCGGGGGAGGAGTCGGTGTGCCAGGTGGTGAAGGCCGGCATCCGGTCGAGGTTGCGGGGGGCGCCCGGCGGGCGGCTGCGCAGCTGGCCGACGAACTGCCAGGTGCGGGGCACGATGCAGCCGATGAGGGAGACGAACAGCAGGATGTAGATCGCGGAGAACCACACCGAGCTGTAGACGTCGAAGAGCTGGAGCTTCTCGTAGACCGGGGTGAGCTTGGGGTGGTCGGCCTTCCAGATGGAGACCTTGAGGAGGTCCACGCTGTTCTGCGGGAGCAGGGAGCCGGGGATGGCGCCGAGCGAGAGCAGCAGCAGGAGGATCAGCGCGACCCGCATCGAGGTGAGCTGCCGCCAGAACCACCGGACCCAGCCGAGGACGCCGATGCCGACCGGGCCGGGGGCGTCGTCGAGGGGGGCGGTGGAGAGCTGGGCGCCGGCGGCGGCCTCGGTGCTCTCCGCGCTCTGGTCAGGGGCGGCGGTGCCGGTCCCGGGGGCCGGGTCCGTGGTCGTCTTGTCCACGGGTCACTTCTCCGCGAGGACGGGCTCGATCATCTTGCGCAGCTTGCTCTCGTTGACGGCGAGGAGCGAGCGGGCCGCGATCTTGCCGTCCTTGTCGAGGACGAGCGTGGAGGGGATCGACTGGGGGTTGAGGGTGCCCTTGGGGAAGCGCAGCATCAGCCGGCCGTTGGGGTCGTACAGGCTCGGGTAGGTGATGCCGAAGTTCTCCTCGAACTCCTTGGCCGGCTGCTTGGAGAAGTCGCGGGTGTTGATCCCGACGAACTCCACGCCCTTGGACTTGAGCTCGCCGGCGACCTTCGCGAAGTGCGGGGCCTCGGCCCGGCAGGGCGGGCACCAGGAGCCCCAGACGTTGAGGACGACCACCTTGCCCTTGAGGGCGGAGACGTCGACCTTGCTGCCGTCGACCGTGTCGCCGTCGAGCTTGGGCGCCGCGTCGCGGTCCGCCTTGGCGACGGTGGTCACGCCACCGGAGCCCTGGACGTAGTTGGTCCCGGATCCGGAGGACTTGCTGCCGCCGTCCGCACCGCCGCAGGCCGTGAGGGTCAGGGCGGCTGTGACGGTCACCGCGGTCAGCAGGAGGGCGCGGCCACTGGGAGAGCGGCGGCGGGGGGCGCGGCTAAGGCTCATGTGAAAAGTTTCGCATGGGCGAATCGGGGATCTTCCGCGCCCCCCGCGGGCCGCTTTAAGCGCTGGTGAGGAAGGTGTTCCAGCCTCCGGCGGGCGCCTGACCGGGGGTGAGACCGCGCAGTTTGGCGAGGATCTTGGGGTCCTGGACGTCCAGCCAGTCGGTGAACTGCCGGAAGGACACGAGCCTTACGTCCTTTTTGTCCGACATGGACTTCAGGGCTTCCTCGACGGCGTCCATGTAG
The DNA here is from genome assembly GCF_040684615.1 of Streptomyces sp. NPDC089919. Taxonomy (NCBI): domain Bacteria; kingdom Bacillati; phylum Actinomycetota; class Actinomycetes; order Kitasatosporales; family Streptomycetaceae; genus Streptomyces; species Streptomyces sp. NPDC089919. The sequence goes on along the minus strand of NZ_JBFBGK010000153.1, from coordinate 6,287 downwards.
ATGCCGCCGTTCCACTGCTCGAAGTGGTTGCCGATGAACAGCGGTGCGCGGTTGGTCTCGTACGCGCGCCGGAAGCCGTTGAGGTAGGCGCCGGTGGCCTGCTTGCGCCAGCCCGGGTAGTTGGACGGGACGCCGCGGGTGGTGTTCCCCGACTGGTTGGCCAGGATGTTGTAGTCCATGGACAGCACCTCGAAGGAGTGTCCGGGGAAGGGCATCGCCTGGAGCGGCAGGTCCCACACGCCCTGCTTCTTCTCCGGCCAGGTCTGCGTGCCGCCGGGCGAGGAGGCGTCGTAGCGCCAGCCGAGCTTCTGCGCGGTGGGCAGCAGGTTGTCCTGGCCCAGCAGGCACGGCGTCCGGGCGCCCACCAGCTCCTTCTTGTAGTCGAAGGGCAGCGGCTCGAGGTCGGTGAAGCCGGTGTTGGTCCGCCAGTTCGTGACGAAGGACACGGCCTGGTCTATCTCGTCCTGCCAGTCGGCCGGCGACCAGCGGCCCACCGAGCCGGAACCGCCGCAGAAGTGGCCGTTGAAGTGGGTGCCTATCTCGTGGCCGTCGAGCCAGGCGCGCCGCACGTTCTTGATGGTCTCGCGGACGTGGTCGTCGGTGAGGTAGCCGATGTCCGAGGCGCCCACCGGGTTGTTCGGCGGCTTGTACAGGCTCTTCTTCGACTCGGGCAGCAGGTAGAGGCCGGAGAGGAAGAAGGTCATGGCCGCGCCGTGGTCCTTGGCGACCTTGAGGAAGCGGGGGAAGAGGCCGTTGCCCACCTCGCCGGCGCCGTCCCAGCTGAAGACCACGAACTGCGGCGGGGTCTCGCCGGGCTGGAGGGGTACGGGCTTCTTGGGCTGGTTCGGCTGCGGACCGGTGTCCGAAGTCGAACCGTCGCCTATGAGCTTGGCGGCCGGCGGGGCCGGCTTACCTGACTTGCCCAGGCCTTCCTTTATCGGGCCGAGGGCGCCGGTACCGGCCTTGTTGCCGGCGCTGCAGCCGGCCATGCCGGCCGCCGCTGCCGCCCCAAGTCCGAGCCCCAGCGCTCCCCGTCGGCTGAAATCGCGCATGTCACCGTCCGTCCCCGTCGTTCCCCGAGCCCTACTCCGTCCATATAAACGGACAAAAAGCTAGAGGGTCGAACCTGACACGGTGGTTCCCGCCACACCCGGTATTTATTTAGGCAAAGCCGAAATCAAGCCACGCCGGCCGGTCCGGGTGGGACCGGCCGGCGGGTGGTTACGCGCCGAAGGCCTTGGACTTGCCCTTCACCGGCTTCGCGCCTGCGAGCAGGTGCGCGGGCACCAGGTCCCGGGCCGGCTCGCTGTACCCGACCGACACGATCTTGTCGCCCTGGTACGTGAAGGACGTCAGCGAGGCCAGCGTGCACTGGCGGCGCCGCGGGTCGTGCCACAGCCGCCGCTTCTCCGCGAAGCTCCGCACGATCCAGATCGGCAGCTGGTGGCTCACGCAGACCGCCTCGTGCCCGCGCGCCGCGTCCCGGGCCGCGTCCAGCGCCCCCATCATCCGCACGACCTGCTCGATGTACGGCTCGCCCCAGGACGGCTTGAACGGGTTGGTCAGGTGCTTCCAGTTCTCCGGCCGCCGCAGCGCGCCGTCGCCGACCCCGAAGGTCTTGCCCTCGAAGACGTTGCCCGCCTCGATCAGCCGCGCGTCGGTGGCCAGGTCCAGGCCGTGGCTCTTGGCGATCGGGGTGGCCGTCTCCTGCGCCCGCTCCAGCGGGGAGGAGACCACGTGCGTGATGTCGCGCCCCTCCAGGGACTCCGCCACCCGGTCCGCCATCTGCCGGCCCAGCTCGGAGAGGTGGTAGCCGGGGCGGCGGCCGTAGAGCACGCCGTCCGGGTTGTGCACCTCGCCGTGCCGCATCAGGTGGACGACGGTGATCTCCTGGCCGGTCATGCGGCTACCTCCGGGGTGGCTTCGGCGGCCGCGCGCGCCGCGGCCGGCAGCGCCGCCGCGATCCGCTCGAGCGCCCGCGCGTCGTGGGCGGTGGAGACGAACCAGGACTCGAAGGCCGACGGCGGCAGGTAGACGCCCTGCGCCAGCATCGAGTGGAAGAACGCGGTGAAGCGGAAGGACTCCTGCTTCTTCGCGTCGTCGTAGTTGCGGACCTCGTCCGGCGTGAAGAACACCGAGAACATGTTGGAGGCGGTCTGCAGCCGGTGCGCCACGCCCTCCTTGGCCAGCGCGCCGGTCACCAGCCCCTGGATCTCTGCGGAGACCGCGTCGACCGTGGTGTACGCCGCCTCGTCGAGCAGCCGCAGCTGCGCCAGGCCCGCGGCGGTGGCCACCGGGTTACCGGAGAGCGTGCCCGCCTGGTAGACCGGGCCGGCCGGGGCCAGGTACGCCATGACGTCCGCGCGCCCGCCGAAGGCCGCGGCCGGGAAGCCGCCGCCCATGACCTTGCCGAAGGTCATCAGGTCCGGGCGCACGCCGTCGACCCCGTACCAACCCGCGCGGCTGGTACGGAATCCGGTCATCACCTCGTCGGAGACGTACAGCGCGCCGTTCTCCCGGCAGAGGTCGGCCAGGCCCTGGTTGAAGCCCTCGCCCGGGGTGACCACGCCCATGTTGCCGGGCGCCGCCTCCGTGATCACACAGGCGATCTCGCCCGGGTGCGCGGCGAAGGCCGCCCGGACCGCGTCCAGGTCGTTGTACGGCAGCACGATCGTGTCGCCGGCCTGCGCGCCGGTCACGCCGGGGGTGTCCGGCAGCGCGAAGGTGGCCAGGCCCGAGCCGGCCGCGGCCAGCAGGGCGTCCACGTGGCCGTGGTAGCAGCCGGCGAACTTCACGACCTTGGCGCGGCCGGTGAAACCCCTGGCCAGGCGGATCGCGGACATGGTCGCCTCGGTCCCGGAGGAGACCAGGCGGACCTGCTCCACCGGCGCGATGCGGGCCACGATCTCCTCGGCCAGCGCGACCTCGCCCTCACCGGGCGTACCGAAGGAGGTACCGCGGGACACGGCCTCCTGCACGGCCGCGATCACCTCGGGGTGGGCGTGGCCGACGATCGCCGGCCCCCACGAGCACACAAGATCGACATACTCGCGCCCGTCGGCGTCGGTCAGGTACGGACCGGTACCGGACACCATGAACCGGGGCGTACCGCCCACGGCCTTGAAGGCGCGGACCGGAGAGTTCACGCCGCCGGGGGTCACGACTGCCGCCCGGTCGAAAAGAGTCTGCGAAACTGGGGCCTGGTATGGGTAGCTCACACCAGCCATGGTGTCAGAGCCCCGGACCGTCTCGCGGACAGGTGTGGACCGGTGTGGTCGCATCGTGTTTCACCCTCGTGCCGTGGGGGAGGTCACTGCCATGATGATCAGGCTGCCTGGCGGGGTGCGGGTGGCCGGTAGAGCGGTCGGGTGGAGATATGCAACGCGGTGGTGGACCGGGCGAGGGCACCGACGGCCTGGATCCGCAGCGCGCCCGTGAAGCCCGCGAGGCCCGCCGCCGCGGCAAGCACCGGCGCCGCGCGGAACCGGCCGAGCCGCCGGTGGCGGGCCGGCCCGAGGAGACCGAGGCCGACCCGGACGCCACGATCGGGGGCCGCGGCATGGGCGTGACGTACAAGTACTTCGGCGCGCCCGACGGCGCCACCGCCGCGCGGGTCCCCCAGACCATGCGGCCCGAGGAGCTGGGCGGCGACGAGCTCGGCATGGGCGGCATGTTCACCAAGATCAAGCCGGAGACGGTGGCCGCCATGGTCCTCACCGGCATCGAGGGCATACCCCTGCACAAGGTCCCGCCGCTGGAGCTGGTCGTCCTGCACCCGGACTACGCCGTGGTCAAGCTCCCCATGACGGTGGTCGACCCGCTGCGGGGCATCGGCGAGGAGTCCGTCGGCGCGGCGGCCTTCATCTGGTCCACCGTCCCCGACCGCGGCGGCCCCCGCGACGCCTTCAACGTCTACCAGCTGCTCCACGAGTGGCAGCAGTTCAGCGAGCGCCTGCACGAGAACGGCCACCAGCCGTACTGCCTGGTCTGGCCCTGAGCCCCACCCCACCCGCCGGGATCCCGGCCTCACCCGCAGCCCCGCCCGCACGGACGGGTGGCGTGGTACGACTGCTGGCATGAAGGACAAGCCCGTCGAGACCACCCGCCGGCCCGCCGGGCGCGCCGGGTACCACCACGGCTCGCTGCCCGGGGCCCTCGTCGCGACGGCGCTCGAGCTGCTGGACGAGCAGGGCCCGGACCGGGTCACCGTCCGGGAGGTGGCCCGCCGGGCCGGGGTCTCCCCCGCCGCGCCCTTCCGGCACTTCGCCGACCGGGCGGCCCTGCTGACGGCGGTGGCCGACCGGGTGCTCGCCGACTACGAGCAGTGGCTGGCGGCCGCCGTCGCCACCGGACGGGGCCCCCGCATGCGGGACTTCGGCCTCGGCTTCCTGCGGTACGCCCTCGCCCACCCGCACCGCTTCGCGCTGATCCGCCCCCGGGTCTTCGGCCCCACCCCCGACGCGGCGCTGCGGCCCAGGCTCGCCGGCATCGAGACCACCCTGACCGAACTGATCCGCGCCGACCAGCAGGCCGGCGTCCTGCGGCCCGGCGACCCGGAGCTGGTCGGCCTGGCCGGTCAGGCGCTGGTGTACGGGCTGACGCAGATGTTCGTGGACGGCCACCTGCCGGCCGAGGGCGCCGAGCAGTTGGCCGAACAGGTCCTGACCACCTTCGGGCTGGGCATCGTGGGCCCGGGCGCGACCGGCCCGGGCAGCGGCTGCCCGGCCGGGGACTGAGGCGGCGCCGGGCCCGGCGGCGCGCGGACGTCCTCGGGCGCGGGGCCCGCGAGGGTCGGCGCCACTCGCCCGTCCACCGGCGCCCGCGCGGCCGGCGCCACTCACCCGTCCACCGGCGCGCCGCGCGGCCGGCGCCGCCCGCTCGTCCAGCGGCCCGCGGCCCGCCCTCCGGCGCCCCCAACTCCCCGCCCTGCGCGAACCCTTGACCGCCCTCCCGACCCCTGATGTAATCACCGATCACATCAGCCGTGGAGGCCCGCATGCCCTTGCCCCGCATCCCGCGTCACCCCGAGCCCTCGGCCACCGGCGCGGTGACCATCGCCGCGTCCGCCGAGGCGGCGTACGGGATCATCAGCGACCCGCCGGTCATGACCGGGCTCGCCGAGGAGGCCCACGGGGCGCGCTGGCTCGGCAGCGCCGGCGCGGCCGCCGTGGGCGCGCGCTTCGTCGGCCACAACCGCCGCGGCCGGCTGCGCCGCTGGTCCACCGTCTGCACGGTCACCGACGCCGAACCGGGCCGCCGGTTCGCCTTCGAGGTCACCGCCACACCGCTGCGGATCCCCATCTCCCGCTGGGAGTACACGATCGAGCCCGCGGCCGGCGGCGGCCCGGGCTGCCGGGTCACCGAGACCAGCTACCTGCGCGCCCCGGTGTGGTTCCTGCCGGTCGCGATCGCGGTCACCGGCGTCCTGAACCGCCCGGACGCCAACACCACCAACATCGCCCGCACCCTCGACCGCCTCAAGGCCCGCCTGGAGTCGGCCCCTTCACCGGCCGCCGCGGCCGACTGACCCCGGGGCGACCCGCCCCCGCCGCCCGCCGGCGCACCGCCCGTACGTCCCTGTCCGTACGACCGAGGAGTCCGTCAGCGTGTTCGCCAAACCCACCCCCGGCTACACCACCGCCGCCGCCGAAGGCGATGTGGTGGTCCTCCTCATCGGCATGCGGATCAACAGCTTCTGGGCCGTCCACCACTGGCTGCCGGTGGCCGTCGGCATGCCCCGGATGCTGCGCGAGCTGGACCGGCAGCCCGTCCGGGGCCTGCTCGGCAAGGTCCTGCTGACCGCCAACCCCCGCACGTACTACGTCGTCCAGTACTGGGAGTCGAAGGAGAAGCTGTACGCCTACGCCGCCGCGCCCGAGGCGCTGCACCACAAGGCGTGGGCGGCGATGAACCGCAAGGTGCGGTCCGGCCGGCTCAAGCAGCACGTCGGGCTGTGGCACGAGACGTACGTCGTGCCCGAAGGGTCCTACGAGTCCATCTACTTCGACATGCCGCCCTTCGGGCTGGCCGGGGCGACCGGGGTGCTGCCGCTGGAGCAGCGCGGGCGGCGGGCCGCGGACCGCTTCACGCACCGCTCCGCGGCCGAGGAGCCCGCATAGGGCCGCCCCACACTCCTCCTCCCCCGGCCTGACCGGCCTCGGGGCGAAGCCCCGCCGTCCCCTTACCAGCCCCGCCGGCGATTGAGGCGACCGTCGCGCAGCGGCGGTGCGGGGGATCCGGGGGCGGAGCCCACCGGTTTCGGGAAGGGGCGGGGTGGGGTCTGGCTC
>NZ_JBFBGK010000152.1:0-14452 GCF_040684615.1 Streptomyces sp. NPDC089919 | reverse complement strand
CTTCCGATCTACAGCCGGAGCGCAAACGGTGGGCCGGGCCCAGGTTTCGGGGCGCCGCCCCGGACCCCGCGCCTCAATCGCCGGCGGGGCTGGAAGTGCCACTCCACCGGCGAGGCGAAGATGTCCCCGCCCGGCCGGACGCAAAGAGTGGGCGGGGCCCAGGTTTCGGGGCGCTGCCCCGGGCCCCGAGGCTCGAGCGCCGGTGGGGCTGGACGCGCCGGGCCCCCGGCGGGCGGGAGCCCTGCCAGCGCGGGCAGGGCGTGTGACCGGAGGGGTACGGCGGGCGGCCGTGGTGCGTGGGTCCCCCGCCCCTTGACCCCCCGTGGCCCGCGGGCCCTCCGGCAGGCCCACCCCGGGGACGAGCGGCTTCGCCGTGGCCTCCGGCCATCCCCGGCCCGGTCCCGCCTCCGGACCAGCCTGCCACGGGGCCTCAAGGGGCTCCCCCACCCACCACGACCGCCCGCAGCAGCGCGTACAAGGCTCAGGGGAGCCGAGCCCCGGACCAGGCCGGGGGCGGCACCCCGAAGGGAGGGCGAGGCAGCGCCAAGGGGGAGGCCCTGCGCGGGCGGGGCAGCCACGGGGCCACGACGAGCCGGGTCGGGGCCCGGGCAGGGGCGACCCCGGGAGCCGGTTCGGGGCCCGGGCTCGCGGGCCGGGGGCGCCAGGGGCCGCGGGGCGGGTCGGGTCGGGGCCAGGCCCGCGAGCCGGGGCGGGGCCAAGGCCCGGGCGGCCCAGGCCCGGGCGGCCCGGGCCCCGGGCGGGGTCAGTCCTGGCCGTAGCGGGGGTCTACGGACTCCGGGGCCAGGCCCAGGAGCTCGGCCACCTGCTCCACCACGATCTCGTGCACCAGCAAGGCCCGCTCGTCCCGCGACTTCGTCCGGATCTCCACCGGCCGCCGGTAGACCACGATCCGCGCCGGCCCGCCCTCCCGCGCCTCGACCAGCCCGCCCAGCGGTACGGCCTCGTCGTTCCAGCCGCCCTCCGGGCCGCCCGGCCGCGGCACCTCGGCGACCATGAACTCCACCTCGGCCAGCTGCGGCCAGCGCCGTTCCAGCCGCTCGACCGAGTCCTGCACGAGATCGCCGAACAGCTCGGCCCGGCTGGCCGACAGCGGCACCTGCGGTGGTGCGACGGGACCCCGCATCCCGCGGCCGTGGCGGTCGCGGCGGCGCGGCCGGGGTTCTTCGGGACGCTCTTCCGGGCGAGGCGGTACGGGACTGTCCATCACCCACGAAGGTTAGCCCTCGCAGGCCCCTGACGAGCGGGTCCTGCCGAGGCCGCCCGGCATGTCGCACCTTGAGCGTTCCGGCCAGCTTTCCGGCCGTTTCCCCCGGCGCCCCTGATCGGCGGGGCTACGCCTCTTGATCCGTTTCGTACCGGATCATGACCGTACGGGGCGTCGAGGAGCCCCCGCACCGCCCGCCCGCCGGGCCCCGGGACGGGCGCCGCGGGACGCCGCCGCGGCCCCTATCACGGGACGACACGGGGGAGTGAGCTGAGGGAGAGTCGTCGCGGCCCGGTCAAGAGTGCGGTACCGTCCAACGTCGTGAGCCCTGTACGTCGCTGTTCGCGCACCGCGTGCGGCCGCCCTGCCGTCGCAACACTGACGTACGTCTACGCCGACTCGACCGCAGTCCTCGGCCCGCTCGCCACCTACGCCGAGCCCCACTGCTACGACCTGTGCGCCGAGCACTCCGAGCGCCTGACCGCCCCCCGCGGCTGGGACGTCGTACGCCTGTCGGACGGCTCCGCCCCCTCCCGCCCCAGCGGCGACGACCTCGAAGCGCTGGCCAATGCCGTCCGCGAGGCCGCCCGCCCCCGGGAGCGCGCGGCCGAGGCCGGCGGCCAGGGCAGCGGCGCGGGCGAGACCCGCCGGGGCCACCTGCGCGTGCTCCGCTCGCCCGACTCCTGAGCCGCCCGACCGCCCACGCAGGCACTGCGGCCGGATCCTGACGGGCCGTGCACGGCCAACCCACAGCCGCCGTCCATTTCCCGGACGGTAGGTTGGGGCGACCGCACAGGACCTCAGGAGGGCTGGCCGTGACCGCTGATCTGTCGCAGATCGTCAAGGCATACGACGTACGCGGGGTCGTCCCGGACCAGTGGGACGAGTCCCTGGCGGAGCTCTTCGGCTCCGCGTTCGTCCAGGTCACGAACGCCGAGGCGATCGTGATCGGACACGACATGCGCCCCTCCTCGCCCGGCCTGGCCGCCGCCTTCGGGCGCGGTGCGGCGGCCCGCGGCGCGGACGTCACCGAGATCGGCCTCTGCTCCACCGACCAGCTCTACTTCGCCTCCGGGCAGCTCGGCCTGCCCGGCGCGATGTTCACCGCCTCGCACAACCCGGCCCAGTACAACGGCATCAAGATGTGCCGGGCCGGCGCCGCCCCGGTCGGCCAGGACACCGGCCTCTCCGAGATCCGCGAGCTGGTCGAGGGCTGGCTGGCCGAGGGCGCTCCCGCGCCGTCCGCCACCACCGGCACGGTGACCCGCCGCGACACCCTCACCGACTACGCCGCCCACCTCAAGGGCCTGGTCGACCTCACCGCCGTCCGCCCGCTGAAGGTGGTCGTGGACGCGGGCAACGGCATGGGCGGCCACACCGTCCCCACCGTCTTCGACGGCCTGCCGCTGGACGTGGTGCCGATGTACTTCGAGCTCGACGGCACCTTCCCCAACCACGAGGCCAACCCCCTCGACCCGAAGAACATCGTCGACCTCCAGCAGCGGGTCCGGGCCGAGGGCGCCGACCTGGGCCTGGCCTTCGACGGCGACGCGGACCGCTGCTTCGTCGTCGACGAGCGCGGCGAGGGCGTCTCGCCCTCCGCGATCACCGCCCTGGTGGCCGCCCGCGAGCTGGCCCGCCACGGCGGCTCCGGCACGGTCATCCACAACCTGATCACCTCCTGGTCCGTGCCGGAGGTGGTGCGCGAGAACGGCGGCACCCCCGTCCGCACCCGCGTCGGCCACTCCTTCATCAAGGAGGAGATGGCGAAGACCGGGGCCATCTTCGGCGGCGAGCACTCGGCGCACTACTACTTCAAGGACTTCTGGAACGCCGACACGGGCATGCTGGCCGCCCTGCACGTCCTGGCGGCCCTCGGCGGCCAGGACGGCCCGCTCTCCGGGCTGGTCGCGGCCTACGACCGGTACGCCGGCTCTGGCGAGATCAACTCCACCGTCGCCGACCAGACCGCCCGCACCGCCGCCGTCCGCGCGGCCTACCAAGACCGCCCCGGCGTCACCATCGACGAGCTGGACGGCCTCACGGTCACCACCGCCGACTGGTGGTTCAACCTCCGCCCCTCCAACACCGAGCCCCTGCTCCGCCTGAACGTGGAAGCGCGGGACGAGGCCACCCTCGCCACCGTCCGCGACGAAGTCCTCGCACTGGTCCGCGCCTAGCGACACCCGACCCGCGCCCCGGCCGGGGGCGCGGGTCCCGGGCACAAAGCCGTCCCGGGACCGTCGCACAAGCCGCACGGAGCCCCCGCCAGAGGTACGCTGACCTGGCCCAAACCGCATGTTGAAAGGGACACCCCATGCCGCTCGAAGCCGGCCTCCTGGAGATCCTCGCCTGCCCCGCGTGCCACTCCCCCCTGAGTGACGAGTCGGCCGCCGACAGCCCCGAGCTGATCTGCACCGGCGCCGACTGCGGCCTGGCCTACCCGGTCCGCGACGGCATCCCCGTCCTCCTCGTGGACGAGGCCCGCCGCCCCGCCTGACGCACGGACCCGGACCGGACCCGACCCCGGAGGCCCCATGCTGGACGAGTCACTGCTCGACGCCCCCGAGGCCCTCGGCCGTGCGGACCGCCGCGGACTGCTCCGCGGCGCCGCCGAGGCCGGGGCCCGGGTCCGTACCGCGGCCCGGCACGCCGCCGAGGCCGGGCTCGGGGAGCTCCGCCCCGACGGCCGGCCGCGGGCCGTCCTGATCGCCGGCCCCGGCACCGCCGCCACCGGCGTGGCGGACCTGCTGAGCGCCCTGGCCGGCGCCTCCGCCCCGGTCACCCGCCTGCACCCGACCGGCGTCGCCCCCGCTCCCGGTGCCCTGCGCTGGGCGCTGCCCGGCTGGGCCGGCTCGGTGGACCTGCTGCTGCTGGCCACCACCGACGGCTCCGAGCCCGGCCTGGCGCTGCTCGCCGAGCAGGCGTACCGCCGCGGCTGCACCGTCGTCGCGGTGGCCCCCCAGCGCTCCCCGCTCAGCGAGGCCGTCGAGGCCGCCCACGGCCTCCTCGTCCCCATGGCCAAGGCCCCGTACCAGGAGTACGACGACAGCGCCTCGGCCAGCCCGGGCGCCCTGTGGGCCCTGCTGACCCCGCTGCTCGTGCTGCTCGACCGGGTCGGGCTGGTCTCCGCCTCCCCGGACGAGCTCCAGCTGGTCGCCGACCGCCTGGACCGCACCGCCGAGCGCTGCGGCCCGGCCATCGCCACGTACAGCAACCCGGCCAAGACCCTCGCCGCCGAGCTGGCCGACTCCCTCCCGCTGATCTGGACCGAGGGCACCGGCGCGGGACCCGCGGGCCGCCGGTTCGCCGCGGTGCTGGCCGAGCTGGCCGGCCGGCCCGCGCTCGTCGCCGAGCTGCCCATGGCACTGCCCGCGCACGGCGTCCTGCTCGCCGGTGCCTTCGCGGCCGGCGCCGATCCCGAAGACTTCTTCCGTGACCGGGTGGAGGAGCCGCAGGCTCTGCACACCCGGGTCGTCCTGCTGCGCGACCGGCCGGGCGGCGGCCTCACCGCCGCCCACGCCGCACGCGAGCTCGCCCTCAGCCACGACACGGCCGTCAGCGAGCTCGAACCAGAAGAGGGCAGCGAGCTGGAACTGCTCGCCGAACTCCTCGCCGTCACGGATTTCGCCACCGCCTACCTGGCGCTGGCCTCAGGGGGACGCCCGTGAGAGGACGCACGTTCCACGGCCGTACGGCCCCCGGTCACCCCGACCGGGTAGTCCGTAGCTGGCCCTGCCGTGCGCACCTCCCGCGGACGTACGACACCACGGGACCGGCCTGACCGGACCCCGGCCCCGCCCGGGGCCGGGACGGCGGCCGGCCCCGGCCCCTCCTCCCAGGAAGACGACCGATGGACCGCCTCTCGAATACCGTCCGCCCCTACGCCTGGGGCTCCCCGACCGCCATCCCGGAACTCCTCGGGACCGAGCCGACCGGAGAACCCCAGGCCGAGATGTGGATGGGCGCCCATCCCGGCGCCCCCTCCCGCCTCGACCGCGGCAGCGGCGAGCGGTCCCTGTCCGAGGTCATCGCCGCCGACCCCGAGCGGGAGCTGGGCGCGGCCACCGTCGCGAAGTTCGGCCCCCGGCTGCCCTTCCTGCTCAAGCTGCTGGCCGCCGGCGCACCGCTCTCCCTCCAGGTCCACCCCGACCTCGAACAGGCCCGCGCGGGCTTCGCCGACGAGGAGCGCCGGGGCGTGCCGATCGACGCCCCGCACCGCAACTACAAGGACCCCAACCACAAGCCCGAACTGATCTGCGCCCTCACCCCCTTCGAGGGCCTGTGCGGCTTCCGCACCCCCCAGGAGAGCGCCGACCTGCTCGCCGGACTCGGCGTCGACTCCCTGGAGCCGTACGTCGACCTGCTCCGCGCGCACCCGGAGGAGGCCGCCCTCCGCGAGGTCCTGACCGCCGTACTGACCGCGGACCGCCACGAGATGGCCCGTACCGTCGGCGAGACCACGACCGCCGCCGCCCGCCTCGGCGGCCGGTACGCCCCGTACGCCGCGCTGGCCCACCACTACCCGGGCGACCCGGGGGTGATCGCCGCGATGCTGCTCAACCACGTCCGGCTGCAGCCCGGCGAGGCGATGTTCCTGGACGCCGGGGTGCCGCACGCCTACCTGGACGGCCTCGGCGTGGAGATCCTCGCCAACTCGGACAACGTGCTGCGCTGCGGGCTGACCCCGAAGCACGTCGACGTCCCCGAACTGCTGAAGATCGTCCGCCTGGAGCCGACCGAGCCGGGCGTGCTGCGCCCCGAGGGCGACGGCGAGGAGGTCTACGAGACGCCGATCGACGAGTTCCGGCTCTCCCGGTACCTGCTGGCCCCCGGCGGGACCCCCCGCCAACTCCCGGACACCACCCCGCAGATCCTGCTCTGCACGGCCGGCAGCCCGGTCGCGCGCGGCTCCGCCGGCGGCGAGGAGCCGCTGACCCCCGGCGCCGCGGTCTTCGTACCGGCCGGCGAGAAGGTCGAATTGTCCGGAAGCGGCACGGTCTTCCGGGCCACCGTGGTGGCGTGACGCGGGCTCCCTCGCCCCGGCTGCAACAATGTGCGGCCGAACGTGCCGGTCCCCCGGCCAGAGAAGGGACACCCTGCATCCATGAGCGCCTCCGGCGGAACCAGGGCGATCGTGGCGGCCCTCGCCGCCAACCTCGCCATCGCGGCTGCGAAATTCGTGGCCTTCCTCTTCAGCGGCTCCTCGTCGATGCTCGCGGAAAGCGTCCACTCGCTGGCCGACTCCGGCAACCAGGGCCTGCTGTTGCTCGGCGGGCGCAAGGCGCAGCGCGAAGCGACCCCCCAACACCCCTTCGGTTACGGGCGCGAGCGCTACATCTACGCCTTCCTCGTCTCCATCGTGCTGTTCTCGGTCGGCGGCATGTTCGCCGTCTACGAGGGCTACGAGAAGATCAAGGACCCGCACCAGATCGACGCCTGGTACTGGCCGGTGGGCGTGCTGCTCTTCGCGATCGTCGCCGAGGGCTTCTCCTTCCGGACGGCCATCAAGGAGTCGAACGAGCTCCGCGGTGCGCTGTCGTGGAAGCAGTTCATCCGCCGCGCCAAGGCCCCCGAGCTGCCGGTCGTGCTGCTCGAGGACTTCGGCGCGCTGGTCGGCCTGGTGCTCGCGCTGGGCGGCGTCGGCCTGGCGCTGCTCACGGACGACGGCATCTGGGACGGCATCGGCACCCTCTGCATCGGCGTGCTGCTGATCGTCATCGCGATCGTGCTGGCCGCGGAGACCAAGTCGCTGCTGCTGGGCGAGGCCGCGGGCGCCGAGGACGTGGAGAAGATCAAGGCCGCCGTGGTCGACGGTGACACCGTCACCGGCATCATCCACATGCGCACCCTGCACCTGGGCCCTGAGGAACTGCTGGTCGCCGCCAAGATCGCGGTCCAGCACGACGACACCGCCGCCGAGGTCGCCCGCGCCATCGACGAGGCCGAGGCCCGCATCCGCGCGGCCGTCCCCATCGCCCGGGTCATCTACCTGGAGCCGGACATCCTCCGGACCGCGCCGACCGCCTGACGCACACACGAGACGGCCCCCGGCACGCGTCGAGCGTGCCGGGGGCCGCATGTGGCTCTGCGGGCTGGTTTCGCGCAGCGAAATCTATCCCCGCCGGCGATTGAGGCGCGGGGTCCGGGGCAGCGCCCCGGCAACGGCGGCCCGCTACTGGATCTCGCGCAGCACCTCGAGGATCGAGCCCGAGTCCGGCGCGGACTGCAGCCGGTCCCGGAAGCCCGCATCCATCAGCTTGCGGGACAGCAGTGCCAGGATCCGCAGGTGCTCGTCGCCCGCGGCCGCCTCCGGCACCGAGATCATGAACACCAGCCGGGCCTTCGTCCCGTCCAGCGCGCCCCACTCGATCCCCTCCGAGGACCGTGCGAAGCCCACCGTCGGCCGCACCACCGCGTCCGTCTTGGCGTGCGGGATGGCGATCGACTCGCCGAGCCCCGTGGTGCCCTGGGCCTCCCGCGCCAGTGCCACCCGTACCAGCTCGTCCACGTCCCGGACGTTCCCGGTGGTGGCCAGCATCTCCGCCATCTCGCGGATCGCGGCCTCCTTGGCGCCGGCCGCCAGCTCGGTCTTCACCGTCCGCTCGGTGAGGTACCCGGACAGCACCTCCGGCCGGTCGGCGAGGGCGGTCGTCCCGGCGGCGCCCGCCGCCGTCACCGCGGCGACCCCGCCGGCGCCCGGGCCCGCGCCGGCCCCGGCCATCGCCGGCACCGCCTGGGGGAGCCCCGCCGCCGGGGCCGTACCGTCCCCGGCCCGGCGCTGCTTGAACTCGATCAGCGCGTTCGTGGTCAGCGCCGTGACCAGCACACCCGCCGCGATGGCCACGAAGAACATCGCCACCCCGCTGATCGCGCCGAAGAGCGAGACGATCGGACCGCCGTGCGGCACCGAGTCCTCGACCCCGGCCAGACCCGCCACCGCACCGGCCACCGCACCGCCGAGCATGTTCGCCGGGATGACCTGCGCCGGCCGCGCCGCGGCGAACGGGATGGCGCCCTCCGAGATGCCGAAGAAGCCCATGAACAGCGCCGCGATACCGGTCTCCCGCTCCTGGTCGCTGTACAGCTTGCGGCGCAGCAGCGTGGCCAGGCCCTGGCCGAGCGGCATCACGGGGATCGCCGCCGCGGCCATGCCCATCACGGCGTTGTTGGTGCCGATCAGACCGACCGCCACCAGGAAGGCCGTCTTGTTGACCGGACCGCCCATGTCGAAGGCGATCATCAGGCCGATCAGGGCGCCCAGCACGATCGCGCTGGAGCCGGTCATGCCGTTCAGCCAGCTCGTCAGGTGCGTGAAGACCCAGGAGATCGGCTGGCCGATCACGTAGATGTAGAACAGGCCCAGGGCCAGCGTCGACAGCACCGGGATCACGATGATCGGCATGATCGGCTGGACGAACTTGGGGACCTTGACCTTCTTGATCCAGACCACCAGGTAGCCGGCCAGGAAACCGGTGGCGATCGCGCCCAGGAAGCCCGCGTTGGCGTCCGCGCCGTAGATGTTCACCGCGTCGGCGGCCAGGAAACCGCCGATCATGCCCGGCACCAGCGCGGGCCGGTCACCGAGGGCGTAGGCGATGTACCCGGAGAAGATCGGCAGCATCAGCTTGAAGCCGAGCCCGCCGAGGGCGTTGACGTAGAACCAGAACGAGTCCTTGTCGAACTCGATGCCCTTGGGGGTGGTGTGCCCGCCCAGCGCGATCGAGACCGCCAGCAGCAGGCCGCCGACCACCACGAACGGGATCATGTGCGAGACGCCGTTCATCAGCGCCTTGTACGCGGCACTGCGCTCCCGGCCACCGCCACCGCCGCCGGCAGGAGCGGAGGTCCCCTCCTGCACCGGGGCGCTCTGCACCCGCTCGATCAGCTCCTCCGGCTTGTGGATGCCGTCGGCGACGCCGACCGAGAGGACCCGCTTGCCGCCGAAGCGCTCCCGGTCCACCTCCTTGTCGGCGGCGATGATGATGCCGTCCGCCTGCCTGACATCGTTGTCAGTGAGCACGTTCTCGGCTCCGATGGAGCCCTGGGTCTCCACCTTCATGTCGACGCCGAGGCGGTCGGCGGCCTGCTGGAGCTTCTCGGCAGCCATGTACGTGTGGGCGATACCGGTGGGGCAGGCGGTCACGGCGAGCAGCTTCAGGCGCTTGCCCCCGCTCGCGCCCCCGCGTGCGCCGGGGTCGGCCGGACTGGTCACTGGAATCTCCTCACGCCGTCGGTCTCGGGATCGTGCGCGGAGCGCGCTCCCTCCGGCATCGTCCCCCGGATAAGGTGTGGATCAAAAGTCCAAAAGGCCCAATTCAGGCACGCCGTAGTGCCCTAAACCGCTGCCCGACATGTCGCCCGCCGATCTGTGGCGCTCTGGGCCGATCGGTGTAGATTCGGTAGCGGTGTCAGACGTCGCTGCTGATGGCGGCTCGGGCGGTCCCCGCGGCCGGCCGAGGGGAGAGAGGACCTCCGACGGACTGCGCGCGGTGTGTCCTCCCCGGCGCACGGCTCAGCCGTACCCACCCTCCTCCCCCGACAGGAGCAGCACGCATGGACTTCAAGGTCGCAGACCTCTCCCTCGCCGCGTTCGGCCGCAAGGAGATCACGCTCGCCGAGCACGAGATGCCCGGTCTGATGTCGATCCGCAAGGAGTACGCCGCCACCCAGCCGCTCGCCGGCGCCCGCATCACCGGCTCGCTGCACATGACCGTGCAGACCGCCGTGCTGATCGAGACGCTGGTCGCCCTCGGCGCCGAGGTCCGCTGGGCCTCCTGCAACATCTTCTCGACCCAGGACCACGCCGCCGCCGCCATCGCCGTCGGCCCGCAGGGCACCCCCGAGAACCCGCAGGGCGTCCCGGTCTTCGCCTGGAAGGGCGAGACCCTGGAGGAGTACTGGTGGTGCACCGAGCAGGCGCTGACCTGGCCGGACACCTCCACCGGCGGCCCGAACATGATCCTCGACGACGGTGGTGACGCCACCCTGCTCGTGCACAAGGGCGTCGAGTTCGAGAAGGCCGGCTCCGCACCGGACCCCTCGACCGCGGACTCCGAGGAGTACGGCCACATCCTCACCGTGCTGAACCGCACCCTCGCCGAGGCCCCGCAGAAGTGGACGCAGCTGGCGTCCGAGATCCGCGGCGTCACCGAGGAGACCACCACCGGCGTGCACCGCCTCTACGAGATGATGGCCGAGGGCACCCTGCTCTTCCCGGCGATCAACGTGAACGACGCCGTCACCAAGTCCAAGTTCGACAACAAGTACGGCTGCCGGCACTCCCTCATCGACGGCATCAACCGCGCCACCGACGTCCTCATCGGCGGCAAGGTCGCCGTGGTCTTCGGCTACGGAGACGTCGGCAAGGGCTGCGCCGAGTCCCTGCGCGGCCAGGGCGCCCGCGTGATCGTCACCGAGATCGACCCGATCTGCGCGCTCCAGGCCGCCATGGACGGCTACCAGGTCGCCACGCTCGAGGACGTCGTCGAGACCGCCGACATCTTCATCACCACCACCGGCAACAAGGACATCGTCATGGCCGCCGACATGGCCAAGATGAAGCACCAGGCCATCGTCGGGAACATCGGCCACTTCGACAACGAGATCGACATGGCCGGCCTCGCGAAGGTCCCCGGCATCGTCAAGGACGAGGTCAAGCCCCAGGTGCACACCTGGACCTTCCCCGACGGCAAGGTCCTGATCGTCCTCTCCGAGGGCCGCCTGCTGAACCTCGGCAACGCCACCGGCCACCCCTCCTTCGTCATGTCGAACTCCTTCGCGGACCAGACCCTGGCCCAGATCGAGCTCTTCACGAAGCCGCAGGAGTACCCGACCGACGTCTACGTGCTCCCCAAGCACCTCGACGAGAAGGTCGCCCGCCTCCACCTCGACGCGCTGGGCGTCAAGCTCACCACCCTGCGCCCCGAGCAGGCCGCCTACATCGGCGTCCAGGTCGAGGGCCCGTACAAGCCGGACCACTACCGCTACTGAACCGGCCGCCGGGCCGCCCGCTCACCCGGGCGGCCCGCTACCGTCGTACTCCGTGACCCAGACAGGCCCCCGCACCCCCGTGCCGGGGGCCTGCCCCGCATCAAGGAGCCCCGGCTCCCCGGAAACAGCAGGCGACCTCATGCCCCGCGGCCGATATTCGCTCCACGACCCGCACGACCACACCCCCCTCGGCGAAGAACACTTCCACTGCGCCCCCGGCCCCTCCGGCTGGCGCTACGTCTCCCAGATCACCACCCCCTCCGGAGACCACGCGGGCTCCGTCGACCTCGCCCTCGACGACCTCGGCCGCCCCATCCGCCTCGAACTGCACGCCGCGAGCTGGCAGGTCCGCGGCGCCGCCATCGACGGCGTCACCTGGGTCCGCAACGACCCCACCGGGACCGAGGCCAGCGAAGGGAACGTGCGCGCACACGCCTTCACCGGCACCTCCCCGGCCTTCCTCGTCGCCACCGCCCGACTGCTGCGGCTCGCCCCCGGCGAGCCCGCGACCCGGGTCCGGCTCGTCGCCTTCACCGATCCCGTGCTCGCACCCCGCACCGTGGACCAGGCGTGGGCGCTGGTGAAGAGTGAAGCGCACGCCACTGACAACGGCCCGCTGCTGGTGGACGAGTACCAGGTCAGCGCCCTGGACACGGGCGAGCAGCACACCGTGCACATAGCCGGGGACGTGGTCCTCTCGGCCCCCGGCATCGAGCTGGAACACCTCGAGACCCCGCCCTCGGCCTTCCCGTCCTGACCCCTCAGGCCGGCGGCGCGAACCCGGTCGCCGGCGGCTCCGGACGCCGCTCCACCCCGGCCGGCCCGGCAGCCGCCGCCGGAGCCGGTGTCACCGGCCCGGCACCCCCGGGCGCACTCCAGCCCCCGTACCCCGGCACCCCGGGCGCCGGCACCCCGCCGGGTACGGGCGTCCCGGCGGCCGGGGCCCAGCCGGGGACGGGCACGGCGGCGCTGGGCATTCCGGCCCCGGGCACTCCGGCACCGAAGGCCCGCCGGGCCTCGCGCTGCTGCCGCTCGTGCACCACCGCCGCCAGATACGCGGCCGCCGGCACCCCCGGCGGCGCGGGCGTCCCCGTACACGCCACCAGGTCGTCGCCCAGCCGGGCCGCCATCGAGGCCGCCACCGCCGGATCGAGCTGGTGCATCCGGGTCAGGAACTGCCGCACCGCCAGCCACAGCCCGTCCGGCACCCCCGACAGGTCCAGTTGCGTGAACCGCCCCGCCAGCCACGGCGGGGGCGGCGGCAGCGGAACCACCCGCGCCCCCGGCACCCGCTCCCGGATCACCAGCGTCCCGCCGAAGACGTCCCCCAGCCGCCGCCCGCGCGCCGACACCAGAGACGCGATGATCGCCACCGTCCCGAAGGTCATCAGCAGCTCGACCACCCCGAGCGCACCGCGCACCAGCGCGTGCCGGAACCGGATCGGCCCGCCGTCCTCCCGCACCACCCGCAGCCCGCAGACCAGCTTCCCCAGCGAGCGGCCGTGGGTCAGCGTCTCCACCGCGATCGGCACCCCGATCAGGACCAGCACGAACAGCGCGATCGAGACCGCCATCTGCGCCGCCTCGTCCAGCGAGGAGGTGGCCGCCACCAGCCCGACGGACACGATGAGGAAGACGCCCCACTGCACGGCCATGTCGATCACCACGGCCAGCGCCCGGCTCGGCAGCCGCGCCGGCCGCAGCCCCAGGACGACCGCGTCCCCCGTCACCAGATCGCTCACCGAACGCCCGCCCTCCGTGCCATGCAGTGCCGTGCCCCTTGGTCATCCAGTCTGCCAAGCTGACGTTCGTACGGTCAGGACCCAGAAGCAAGCACACCGGAGCGGGGAGCAGCAGCCGGATGGACCTCGACGTCTTCGTCTCCGCCCACCGGGCGGAGTGGCAGCGCCTCGAACAGCTCCTCGGCCGCGGCCGCCGGCTCACGGGGGAGGAGGCGGACGAGCTGGTCGCGCTCTACCAGCGCACCGCCACCCACCTCTCCCTGATCCAGTCCAGCGCCCCCGACCCGATGCTGACCGGCCGGCTCACGCAGCTGGTGGCCCGCGCCCGCGCCACCGTCACCGGGACCCGCCGCTCCTCCTGGCGCGACGCCGCCCGCTTCTTCACCACGTCCTTCCCGGCCGCCGTCTACCTCAGCCGCCGCTGGTGGGTGCCGGCCGCCCTGCTCTCCACCGTGCTCGGCGCGGTGATCGGCTGGTGGATCGCCGCCCACCCCGAGGTCCAGGCCGCCATCGGCGCCCCGGCCGCCCTGCGCGAGATGACCCAGCCCGGTGGCGGCTACGAGACCTACTACTCGAGCCATCCCGCAGCCTCCTTCGCCGCACAGGTGTGGACGAACAACGCCAAGGCAGCCGCGATGTGCCTGGTGCTGGGCGCCTTCCTGGGCCTGCCGGTGCTGTGGATCCTGTTCCAGAACATGCTCAACCTGGGGGTCGGGATCGGCCTGATGTCCTCGGCCGGCCGCCTCGACACCTTCCTCGGCCTGATCCTCCCGCACGGGCTCCTGGAGCTGACCGCCGTCTTCGTCGCCGCGGGAACAGGCCTGAGGCTGGGCTGGACGGTCATCGACCCGGGCCCGCGCACCCGCCGGACCGCCCTCGCCGAACAGGGCCGCGCGGCCCTCGGCATGGCTGTCGGCCTGACCGTCGTGCTCTTCGTCTCCGGCCTCATCGAGGCCTTCGTGACCCCCTCCGGCCTGCCCACCTGGGCCCGGATCGGCATCGGCGTGCTCGCCGAGGGGGCCTTCCTGGCCTACGTGTTCGTGCTGGGCCGCCGGGCCGCGCGGGCGGGTGAGACGGGGGACGTGGAGCGCTCGGACCTGACGGCCGCCCGCCCCGTCGCGGCCTGATGTGCGTACAAGCCCGTTCAGCTGCTAGTCTCCTCGTCGTCCCGCAAAGACCGTTGACACGGCCCGAGCGGGGAGGTAGATTCGAACGGTTGCCTCGAACTGGACAGTTCGACCGCGACGGTCTAGAATCTCTCTTGCTCCCGAAGCTGGAATTGAATTCCGCCAAGGTGGAGCACACCCCGAATTCTTCTCGGATCGAGAAGCCGGAAAAACCCGGTGAAAAGGTCTGATAGAGTCGGAAACGAAGGAAGCGCCCGGAGGAAAGCCCGAGAGGGTCAGTACAAAGGAAGCGTCCGCACCTTGAGAACTCAACAGCGTGCCAAAAATCAACGCCAGAAGTTGATACCCCGACTCACTTCGGTGAG
>NZ_JBFBGK010000151.1:0-14899 GCF_040684615.1 Streptomyces sp. NPDC089919 | reverse complement strand
GCACCTCGAAGCTGCCGTCCTCGCGCTCCCGGATCGTCGCCGCGTCCGCGATGCAGCCGACCCGGTGGCACCCCTGGGACTTCGCGGCTTCGCCGTGGCCCTTCGGGCCATCCCAGGCCCGGGCCTGCCTCCGGTCCAGCCTGCCACCCCCGTCAAGCGGCGCTCCCCACACATCCCGACCGCCCGCGGCGTGGCGTACACGTCAGGCGGGGCGTACGCGGCACGCGTAGGGCGGGGGCCGGGTCATCACGTACCGCACTCGGCCCACAACAGCTTCCCGCCCGGCTCGCCGTAAAGGCCACCGCTGCCCAGCGGATACGCCCCCCACCTGTCCGCGTACGCCCGGATCAGCAGCAGCCCCCGCCCCCGCTCGCTGGACGGCAGGACGGAGGGCGGCCGTTCGGGCCCGGCGAACGGCGCCGGGATGTACGGGTTCGCATCCCAGACGCTCACCCGCAGCCGCGCCGGCGCCATGGCCCGCAGCCGCAGCGTGTACGGGGCGTCCGAGTGCAGGTACGCGTTGGTGACCAGCTCGCAGGTCAACAGCTCCGCGGCGGCGAGGACGCCGGTCATCGCGTGCACGTCCAGCACCTGCCGGAGCATCCGCCGGGCGATGCCCGGAGCCCGTGGATCCTGCGGAAGTTGGAGGGTGTACGACCAGGACGGGGATACGGTGGCACTCACGGAATTCTCCGATCACGGAGGGATGTCGGTGTCGGTGCGATGCGACGGCTGCCCGGTGACCATGCCGCTCCGTCGAGCGGGGTGCTTCCGGTGTGTGGGCCCGGCATCAGATTAGGGCGCGGACAAAGATTCTTTGTCCGTATTCAAGGGATTCGATGCCGGATTCCCTCGTGTGAGTGATGCCAACTCCGGGAGATCCAGGGGGATTCGATGGCCGGTCGTACCGCCGCCACTGCCCGGCGCCTCCGCCTGGCCGCCGAGCTGCGGAAGTTGCGCGAGCGGGCGGGGCTGACCGCCACCGAGGCGGCTGCCGCCGTCGGTACCAGCTCGGGACAGCTCAGCAATGTGGAGACGGCCCGCTTCGGCGTCAGCGCGGACCGCGTGCGGGCGATGGCCCACGCCTATTCCTGCTGCGATCAGGCACTGGTCGATGCGCTGGCGGGGATGGCCGGCGACCGTACGAAGGGCTGGTGGGAGCTCTATCGCGACGTCCTGCCGCCCGGACTGCTCGACCTGTCCGAACTCGAACACCATGCGGGGGCCCTGCGGACCGCCTACACGGCCCACATGCCGGGGCTGCTCCAGACCGCCGACCATGCGCGCGTGGTGTTCCGGCAGGTCGTCCCCGAACTCTCCCCGCCCGAGATCGAGCACCGCGTCTCGCACCGCATCAAGCGGCAGGAGGTGCTGTACCGGGCCGACCCGACGCCGTACCGCACGATCGTCCACGAGGCCGCCCTCCGCATGGAGTTCGGCGGACGCCAGGTGGCGCGGCAGCAGCTCGACCACGTGCTGAGGATGGCCGAGCTCGACCACGTCCAGGTGCTGGTGATCCCCTTCGCCGTCGGGGCGTTCCCGGGATCGGGCCAGTCGATCGGCTACGCGTCCGGCCCCGTGCCGCAGCTGGACACGGTCCACCTGGACCAGTCACACGGCCCGGTGCTCCTCGATGCCGAATCCCAACTGGCCAAGTACCGCACCCTGCTCGACCGTATGGAGGCGACCGCGCTGGGCGCCGAGAAG
Source organism: Streptomyces sp. NPDC089919 (assembly GCF_040684615.1). Taxonomy (NCBI): domain Bacteria; kingdom Bacillati; phylum Actinomycetota; class Actinomycetes; order Kitasatosporales; family Streptomycetaceae; genus Streptomyces; species Streptomyces sp. NPDC089919. Next base: position 13,192 of record NZ_JBFBGK010000151.1, on the reverse strand, counting down.
AGCCGGGAGTTCATCCGCACCTTGCTGCGGAACCTGTGAAGGGGACAGCTGAATGACCGACCGATGCATATGGACCAGGTCCTCGTACTGCGGCGAGGGTGACGCCTGCCTCTATCTCGCTGCCGGCCCCGGCGGGGCCGTTCGGATTGCCGAGCGGGCACCGGGGGACGGGGGGCCCGTCATGTCGGTGGGCGCGCCGGCGTGGGGCGCGTTCGTGGCGGCGGCGCGGGGCGAGGAAGGCCGGAGCTTCAGTCGCACCCTCATGCGGTGCCTGTGAAGGAGGAGACGTCATGACCGACCGGCGGACATGGACCAGGTCGTCCTACTGCGGCGAAGGCGAGTCGTGCCTCTATCTCGCCGCCGGGCCCGGTGGGACCGTCCGGGTCGCTGAGCGGGCGCCCGCGGACGGGGGGCCCGTCATCGAGGTCGGGGCGGAGGCCTGGCGGGCGTTCGTCGAGGGGGTCGCGGACGCGCGGTAGCAGGGGCGGCGCGCCCGGGGCCTCTGCGGTGGGGGGATTTTGTCCGATTAGCGCGTATCTTCTGGCCATGCCCACGCCTTATGGATCCCGTGGCGGCATGGCGTTCAGCGTTGCTGAGCTGGCCGTGCTGCGGCGGTCCCTCGCCCATGCCCTTGATTCCGGCGCCGACCGGGCCCTGACGGCCGGGGAGGTGCGGGACTGCCTGCGGCTCGCGCAGGCCCTCGACGACGCGGTGCGCGAGGCGGCGCGGCTCAGAGCGTTCCTCGTCGAGGACCTGGGCCGGTACCGGGCGGCCCTGCCGGGCAGTCTGACCGGGTACCTGGAACTGCTCCAGGACGCCCTGGCCGCCGGCTACACCCCGGAGCCGGACGACCTGGCGGCCCTGCGCGCACTGCGCGGCAACAAGACCGCCGCGGCGCTGCTGGAGCGCTGCCGGGTGCTGGCCGAGCGGTCCGTGAAGGCCCGGCTGGGCGCCGCGCTGACGCCGGCGCCCCGGCTGCGCCTGCTGGCGTCCGCCGCGGGCGACGACAAGCCGGCCCCGGCCCCCGCACCGGCGCCGCAGAAGCCCAAGGAGCCCGCCCGCCCGGTGCCCACGCCCGGCGAGGTCTTCCCGCCGCGCCGGAAGCCGACGCCCCCGCCCGCGGGCCGCGCCGCCGGGTAGCTACGATGCGGGGCATGGACTACGTTTCCGCGCTCGTGCCCCCCATCGTGATGGCCGCGTTCTTCATCGCCGTCGTCAGGGTGATCGTGAAGACCCAGGGCGGCGTCAACAAGGCCAAGGAGGACGCGGCCGTCGACGCCGTGCTCGCCCGGGCCGAGGCCGCCCAGCAGGCGACGAACTAGCTTCCGGGACAGACCGGTTTTCCACCCGGCGCCCCGCCCCTCGCGGCGGGCGGCGCGCGGGGTGCGGGCGTACGGCTCCGTTCGGGGCGGTGCGCCCATTTTTGTTGCTCGAATAGCCGGGTGATGCCGGGTGATTTACGACATCTCACACTATTGTGCTGGTGTGCCTCGGCCCTTGGGAGAACTCGAAGACGCCGTCATGACCCGGGTGTGGCAGTGGAACCGCCCGGTGACTGTTCGGGAAGTGCTGGAGGACCTCCAGCAGGAACGCTCCATCGCGTACACCACCGTGATGACCGTTATGGACAATCTCCATCAGAAGGGCTGGGTCCGCCGGGAAGCCGAGGGCCGCGCCTATCGATATACGGCGGTCTCCACCCGCGCCGCGTACTCGGCCGCACTGATGAACGAAGCGTGGCAGACGAGCGACAACCCGGCGGCCGCCCTCGTCGCCTTCTTCGGCATGATGTCGGCGGAGCAGCGGGAGGCCTTGCGGGACGCCGTGCGCATCGTCCAGCCCGCTTCGGAAGGGGAATCCGAGAGCGCCCCGGCACAGCCCCCGGCGGCCCGGCCGGAAGGCGATGCCGGCGCGCCCCCGCCGGAGCCGGGGCGATAGCGTCCACCCATGGACGCTCAGCATGGTGATTCGCTTCCCCAGGACTTTCCCGGTGCGAATGCAAAAGCAGTGACGATCCGCCGGGCGCGCACCGGCGACGTGGCCGCCGTGCGCCGCCTGCTGGACCAGTACGTGCACCAGCGCATCCTGCTCGACAAAGCCCCGGTGACGCTTTACGAGGACATCCAGGAGTTCTGGGTCGCGGAACGCGAGGTGGACGGGCAGGTCGTCGGCTGCGGGGCTCTGCACGTCATGTGGGAGGATCTCGCGGAAGTCCGCACTCTCGCGGTCGACCGCGACTTGAAGGGCGGCGGTGTCGGGCATCAGGTGTTGGACAAGTTGCTCCAGACCGCGCGTTGGCTCGGCGTGCGGCGGGTATTCTGCCTCACCTTCGAAGTGGACTTCTTCGCCAAGCACGGCTTCGTCGAGATCGGCGAGACCCCGGTCGGCACCGATGTCTACAGCGAGCTGCTGCGTTCCTATGACGAGGGCGTCGCCGAGTTCCTCGGTCTCGAACGAGTGAAGCCGAACACCTTGGGCAACAGCCGGATGCTTCTGCACCTCTGAAGATTCCGCCCGGCGGCCCGCCTGTGGCCTATGTCCGAATCGCGTACGTTTCCCGTCGGGCCGGGCCGCTGAACCTCTCCCGAGGGTTTGTGTTTTCCAGGCAAAAGCGGTTTCCTTTCCGCGTACTGCATTTTCGATGAAAGGAAATCCGGTGGCACAGAAGGTTCAGGTCCTTCTTGTCGACGACCTCGACGGTGGCGAGGCGGACGAGACCGTGACGTTCGCGCTGGATGGCAAGACCTACGAGATCGACCTCACCACCGCCAACGCTGACAAGCTCCGCGGCCTGCTCGAGCCGTACACCAAGAGCGGGCGTCGCACCGGTGGCCGGGCCGCCGCGGGTCGTACCAAGGGCCGCGTCGCCGCGGTCGGCGGGGGCAGCACCGACACTGCCGAGATCCGCGCCTGGGCGAAGGCGAACGGCTTCAACGTGAACGACCGCGGCCGCGTGCCGGCCGAAATCCGCGAGGCTTACGAGAACAAGGCCAAGGCCTGACCCTCGCCGCCCGCCGGATCACATTCCGGCGAGTGACCGTCTGGTACGCGCCAGCCGCGCCCGGTGACATTCCGTCGCGGCCGCGCCGACCAGTCGTACGAGATCGGGGGCCCGCCCGGAAAGGGCGACGCCCCGTCCGGCTCCGCACCCCATGGGGGCGAGGGCCGGGAGCAGTGCCTCGCACCCCGGCTCGGGGGGCCGCAGCCAGACGGCGGCCCCCGCTGAGCCACCCCCGGCGCCGCCAGCGCCGTCGGGGGGAGGGGGCGCGGTGATCCGGCCGCCCCGACCCACGGCGGTCAGGTCGAGGGCGACCCCGCCCCACTCCAGCCAGTCGAGCAGCCCTTCCAGCTCGTCCGCGCTCCCCGTGGCCACCAGCAGCCGCATCCGCCGCCCCATGAGGGCCACCGGGCCGGTCGGGACCCCGCGGCGCAGCACCGCGAATCCCGCCGCCGACGGCAGCTCCAGCACGTCGAACCGGACCCCCGTCACCAGCTGGCCCGGCCGCCCCGCGACCACCGGCCAGCCGAGGACGCGTTCGTACCAGCCGCACGGGTCGGACGGCGCCGTGGGCGCGGGAGCGGTGGGGACGATGACTGCCACGCCTCAAGCAACTCCCGAAACGCGCCGGAGTTACGCACCGTGCCGCCGTCGCTGCGGAACGTAAACGACGGCGTGCTGGAACCCGGGATTCAGGGCGCAAGCCTGTTCGCCCTTAGCGGAGGCGGCCGGTGCCGATGGCATGGACTGTCACTGCCTGCGGGTAAGACATTCCTAGTGGATCGGGGCGACACGCTGATTTGACCGGCTCCCGTTCGCCGTCGGCGTACTCAAGAGACGGGTATCTGCCTGGCCTGCGGGAACATCGTCTCGCACCATCGGGTTGGAGCAGTTGTCGGCTGTGCACGGCGGATTTTCCCCACCGAGTGGGGTGAGCCGCGGACGGATGTCGGCAGTTGGAATGAGCTGTCCCGCCCTGCGGGACTAGCATGCGGAAGGACAGGGCGGGGACCGACCCCGAACTGCCCGACCGCTCTGAGGAGCGATAAACGATGTTCGAGAGGTTCACCGACCGCGCGCGGCGGGTTGTCGTCCTGGCTCAGGAAGAAGCCCGGATGCTCAACCACAACTACATCGGCACCGAGCACATCCTTCTGGGTCTGATCCACGAGGGTGAGGGTGTCGCCGCTAAGGCCCTGGAGAGCCTCGGGATTTCGCTCGAGGCTGTTCGCCAGCAGGTCGAGGAGATCATCGGTCAGGGCCAGCAGGCCCCGTCCGGCCACATCCCCTTCACCCCGCGGGCGAAGAAGGTCCTGGAGCTGTCGCTCCGTGAGGCCCTCCAGCTCGGCCACAACTACATCGGCACCGAGCACATCCTGCTCGGCCTGATCCGCGAGGGCGAGGGCGTCGCCGCCCAGGTCCTGGTGAAGCTGGGCGCCGATCTCAACCGAGTCCGGCAGCAGGTCATCCAGCTGCTCTCCGGCTACCAGGGCAAGGAGACCGCCACGGCCGGCGGCCCGGCCGAGGGCACCCCCTCGACCTCGCTCGTCCTGGACCAGTTCGGCCGCAACCTCACCCAGGCGGCCCGCGAATCCAAGCTCGACCCGGTCATCGGGCGCGAGAAGGAGATCGAGCGGGTCATGCAGGTGCTGTCCCGCCGGACGAAGAACAACCCGGTGCTCATCGGCGAGCCCGGCGTCGGCAAGACCGCCGTCGTCGAGGGCCTGGCCCAGGCCATCGTCAAGGGCGAGGTGCCCGAGACGCTCAAGGACAAGCACCTCTACACGCTGGACCTCGGCGCGCTCGTGGCCGGCTCCCGCTACCGCGGTGACTTCGAGGAGCGCCTGAAGAAGGTCCTCAAGGAGATCCGCACCCGCGGCGACATCATCCTGTTCATCGACGAGCTCCACACCCTCGTGGGTGCGGGTGCCGCCGAGGGCGCGATCGACGCCGCGAGCATCCTCAAGCCCATGCTGGCCCGCGGTGAGCTGCAGACCATCGGCGCCACCACGCTGGACGAGTACCGCAAGCACCTGGAGAAGGACGCCGCGCTCGAGCGCCGCTTCCAGCCCATCCAGGTCGCGGAGCCGTCGCTGCCGCACACCATCGAGATCCTCAAGGGTCTGCGCGACCGCTACGAGGCCCACCACCGCGTCTCCATCACGGACGAGGCGCTGGTCCAGGCGGCCACCCTGGCCGACCGGTACATCTCGGACCGCTTCCTCCCGGACAAGGCGATCGACCTGATCGACGAGGCCGGCTCCCGGATGCGCATCCGCCGGATGACCGCGCCGCCGGACCTCCGCGAGTTCGACGAGAAGATCGCGGGCGTCCGTCGCGACAAGGAGTCGGCGATCGACTCCCAGGACTTCGAGAAGGCGGCTTCCCTCCGTGACAAGGAGAAGCAGCTGCTGGCGGCGAAGACCAAGCGCGAGAAGGAGTGGAAGGCCGGCGACATGGACGTCGTCGCCGAGGTGGACGGCGACCTGATCGCCGAGGTCCTGGCGACCGCCACCGGCATTCCGGTCTTCAAGCTGACCGAGGAGGAGTCCTCGCGCCTGCTGCGCATGGAGGACGAGCTCCACAAGCGCGTCATCGGTCAGAAGGACGCCATCAAGGCCCTTTCCCAGGCCATCCGCCGCACCCGCGCCGGCCTGAAGGACCCGAAGCGTCCCGGTGGCTCGTTCATCTTCGCCGGCCCCTCGGGTGTCGGTAAGACCGAGCTCTCCAAGACGCTCGCCGAATTCCTCTTCGGCGACGAGGACGCGCTGATCTCCCTCGACATGTCGGAGTTCAGCGAGAAGCACACGGTTTCCCGCCTCTTCGGTTCGCCCCCCGGTTACGTGGGCTACGAAGAGGGCGGCCAGCTCACCGAGAAGGTGCGCCGCAAGCCGTTCTCCGTCGTCCTCTTCGACGAGGTCGAGAAGGCCCACCCGGATATCTTCAATTCCCTGCTGCAGATCCTGGAGGACGGTCGCCTGACCGACTCCCAGGGCCGCGTCGTGGACTTCAAGAACACGGTCATCATCATGACGACCAACCTGGGCACCCGGGACATCTCGAAGGGCTTCAACCTCGGCTTCGCGGCCCAGGGCGACGTCAAGACCGGATACGACCGGATGAAGGCGAAGGTCAACGAGGAGCTGAAGCAGCACTTCCGCCCCGAGTTCCTGAACCGTGTCGACGACACGGTCGTCTTCCACCAGCTCAGCCAGGAAGACATCATCCAGATCGTCGACCTGATGATCGCCAAGGTGGACGAGCGCCTGAAGGACCGCGACATGGGCATCGAGCTCAGCGGTGAGGCCAAGCTCCTGCTGGCCAAGCGCGGCTACGACCCGATCCTGGGTGCTCGTCCGCTGCGCCGCACGATCCAGCGCGAGATCGAGGACATCCTCTCCGAGAAGATCCTCTTCGGTGAGCTGCGCCCCGGTCACATCGTGGTCGTCGGCACGGAGGGTGAGGGCGAGGAAGCCAAGTTCACCTTCCGCGGCGAGGAGAAGTCCGCGCTGCCGGACGTCCCCCCGATCGAGGCCACGGGCTCCGGCCCGGACCTGAGCAAGGGCGCGTAAGCGGTAGGCAGTGCCTGAAGGGGCGGCCCCGGAACCGATGGGTTCCGGGGCCGCCCCTTTGCGGCTTTCAGTCCTGCGGCTGGCTGACGGCGATGCCGGGGAGCAGGCGGGCGAGGTCGAGCTCGTCGCGGGTCAGGTCGCAGGAGAAGCGGGTGAGGTTCGGGAACTGCCCGCGGACGTGCTCCGCGAGGTGCGCGTCGAGCCGGCCCTCGACGCGGAGCACGTCGACGTTCGGCAGGTACACGTACCCGGGGAGGTTCGCCAGACCCCGTGCGGGGACGGTCAGCGTGGCCAGGACGGGCAGACCGGCCAGGACCCGCCAGTGCCCCGCCTTCGGTGACACCCGCTCTCCCAGCCCCAGGTGTGCCAGCCGGACCTGGGCCTCCAGTCCGTCAAGCAGGTCGGTCCCGCCGGCCGCCGGGACCAGGATCAGCCTCTCCAGAGCGCACCCGGTGGCCAGTCGCCGCAGGGACCACCCGCCGAGCGCCATCCTCCGCAGCCGCAGGGAGCGTAGCCGGGGCAGCTCCCTCAGCACTGCGACGAGGTCCGTGTCGTTACGCATGCCGAGGTCGAAGTCGGCGTGGACGACCGGGGAGCCTGCCAGGGCCGCCAGGGACTCCAGCCCGGCGCAGTTGGCGATCCTGATTCCGGTCAGCTCGGGCTGGTCGGCCAGGAAGGCCAGATCGCGTACGAGCGGATTGGCGAGCAGGCTCACGCTGCACAGCCGCACCCGCCGCGCGTAGTCCGCCAGCCGCTCCGGTGGGATGGCGTCGAGGAGCTGGACGTGGGCCCGGGGCGAGATCTCGCCGAGCAGCTCCAGCTTCCGCGGGCCGGCCACCGGAATCTCCCGCGCGCCCGTGTCACCGATGCGGGCGATCACCTCGTCCGCGTACCGCCGCTCGTCGAACCTGTCCCAGAAGAAGAAGAGCTCGAGCAGGGTCTCGGGCGAACCGTGCCGGGCGCACCCCGCCAGGTAGTCCAGCGCCTCGTCGCAGCCGGTCTCGGCGGCCGCCCGCACGATCAGCGCACCGTCCTCGTCCGTCAGCTGCTCCGGGTCCGGCAGCAGGGGGATCAGCAGCGGTCCCACCGACCCCAGCGCGTCCGCGGCCTGTCCGCTGCGCGGCGGGATCAGGGTTCGGGTCGTCCGCCGGACCTCGTCGCGTACCTCCGGGTCCAGCTCCGTGGCGTACGGCAGGCTCACGTGGGCCAGCAGTGCGGCCCGGGCCGAGCCCTGTCGCAGCAGCCCCCGGAAGATCTCCGTCCGCTCCCGCGGCCGGGCGTGGGCCACCGCGAGGCGGATCACGTCCTCCCACTGGTCGTCGCCCGCGTGCCCGGTCAGTTCGCCGAAGCTGCCCTCGTCGACGATGGCCCGGGCGCCCAGGAAGTCCTGGAAGGTGCGGTGCACGAAGTCCACCCGGCCCGGCGCGGGCCGCCGCAGCAGCCCGGTGCGCAGCAGCAGGTACCGGAAGACCTGCGGGGCGTCCCCGAGGACCCGGGAGGCCTCGGGGAGGGCCGGCAGGGCGTCGCGGATCAGGGCCTCGGCCCGGGAGACGCCCATCTCCGAGGCGCCGTTGCGGATCATCCACAGGGCCAGCCGCTGGAGCAGCTGGAGCAGGGTCTCCTCGCTGATCTCGGGGACGTCGAGGCGGCGCTCCCGGTCCCGGCGGGTCAGCAGCATCGACAGGGCCGCCGCGTAGAGGTCCTTGCGGCTGTGCGGCAGGAAGCCCCGGCGGTCCCGGTGCAGGGCGCAGATCAGCCCGCACATGAGCGGGTTGGTGGCCAGCCGGCCGAGGTCGCCCCCGGCGCGTACGGCGGCCAGCAGCTGGTCCTCGTAGCCGGCCAGCTCGGCGTCCTCCTCGGGCTCCCCGGTGCGGGCGGCGGTGTGCCAACGCCCGACGAAGGCGGCCACGTCCGCCGGTCCCATGGGGGAGAGGGTCAGCTCGGTGAACGACTCCCGCTCCAGCCACTCCTCCGGGACGGCCGAGGGGCGGGAGGTCACCAGCCAGCGGTTGCCGGGGTAGGTGCCGATCAGGTCGGCCAGCCACTCCTGGGTGCGCTCCCGGGCCTCCTCCTTGATCTCGTCGATCCCGTCGACCAGGACCAGCGCCCGGCCCTGGCTGAGCACCCGGTCCTCCCAGCCGGAGGGCTGCTCCCCGGCCAGCGGGACGCCGACCGCGCCCAGGAACTGCCGGGGCGGCGGCAGCCGGACGTCGTGCCGGGTGAGGGCCCGCAGCGGCAGCACGAAGGGGATCAGGCCGTGGACGTACGCCATCCCGTCCGTCGGCACCGGCCGGGCGGCGCAGACCGCCAGCCACTGGACGAGCGTGGTCTTCCCGGACCCGGCCTCGCCGCGCAGCAGGACCCGCTCCCGGTCGGCCAGGGCCTGGTCGGCGGGGCGGGGGCCGAGCGGTACGGCCGACTGCGTGTACCAGGCGGGCGGCGTGTAGTCGATGGTGAAGTCGTCGAACTCGTCCAGGTCGTCGTCGAAGCTGCCGGGCATCGGGCGGGGGGCCGGCGCCACCACCCAATGCGTCGTCCCCGTCGCCTCCAGACTCATGTACGCCGCGTCCAACGGCCACTTCCCCGGGGTGCGCACCAGGTCGATGCCGAAGATGGTCAGGGTGGCGTGCTTGCGGACCAGGTACTCCAGGTACCGGTGCTCGAAGGCGGCGTCCCGGGCGTCCTGGCGGGGGATCCGGGCGACCAGCTCGTCCACCTTGGCCACCAGCTCGCCCTGCCGGCGGCTCTGCTCGACCAGGGCGGCGGCCACGAAGCTGGAGCGCTGGGTGAAGAAGTGCAGGACGTGCAGGCAGGTGGCGTCGAGCAGCCGGTCGTGGAAGTAGCCGGCCTGTTCGCCGAGGCCGGTGGCGGGGGCCCGGTCCCGCAGCCGGCGGGCCAGCTCCCGGTGCCCCAGCCGGACCGCCTCCACGTCGGTGAGCTCCAGCTCGCCCAGCCCGTACAGGGTGGCGGCGAGGGCGGCGGCCACCCCGGCCTCCTCGCCGGGCGGCAGGGCGCGCTCGCCGGGGGCTCGTAGGCCGGCCGCGACCAGCTCCTCGGCGATCTTGTCCAGGTCGGCGGTCGTGAGGGTGCGCTTCTCCTTGAAGGAGACGTACGCCGAGACGCGGACCGGTCTGTCCACCAGCCCGGCCCCCGGCCCCTCCGAGAACCGTAAGAGCTTCTTGACGATCGGTCCGGCGACGGCTGAGGCGAGGCGCATCCCCGCCTGGGCGACTGGGTCCACGACGGCTGAGCGTAGTGCGGGTTACAGGTCTTTGGTCCCGGAACGGTCCGCCGGATGTCCCGAAGCGGTGACAAGCCACACAGGCGATCAAGGGGGTACTACGGGATGTAGTAGATCAAATCGCCCATTCGGGCGACCGGATGCGCAGGATGCGGCAGGTCAACGGGCCACCATTCCCGTGTCCCGGCTACGAGCTTCGGTAGTAAATGGGGGGTTTGGGAAGTCCGGGCCGGCCGGGTTACCAAGGATGAGCCAACCCGGCCCCCGTGCCGGGTTGCCCCATGTCCCCGTCGAGAGGTTCCCGATGTCGAAGCGCGTCCGTACCGCCCCCGTCAGCCCGTCCGCCCGCCGCACCCGTGGCGTCATCGCCGCCGTCGGTGCCGGTGCGCTGATGGCCCTCGGTGCCGGTCACGCCGCCTTCGCCGCCGAGGCCAAGCCCGCCGCCCCCGCGAAGGCCGTCGCCTGGACCGACCCGGTGGACCACTACACGCTGTCCGCGACCTTCGGCAAGGGCGGCACCCTGTGGTCGCACAAGCACTCCGGCCAGGACTTCGCCGTCCCGGTCGGCACCCCGGTCAAGGCCGTGCACGGCGGCACCGTCGTCAAGGCCGGCCCGAACGGCGCCGGTGACGGCCCCGCGTACGGCAACGCCGTCGTGATCAAGCACGGCAACGGCACGTACTCCCAGTACGCCCACCTCTCGAAGGTCCAGGTCAAGATCGGCCAGAAGGTCGCGACCAACCAGCAGATCGCCCTCTCGGGCAACACCGGCAACTCCACCGGCCCGCACCTGCACTTCGAGATCCGCACCACGCCGAACTACGGCTCCGCGGTCAACCCGGTGTCCTTCCTGCGGACCGTGGGCGTCACCGTCTGATCCGACCGGATCACTTACCTGCGGCCCCGTGGTGGGCCTGGGTCACCAGATCGATGGCGACCTCGAGGACAGCGGCCTGCTTCTCCTCGGGGTCGCCTTCGACGTTCTGCATGAAGAACATGCCGGCGTGCATGGTGAACAGGGCGCTGATGCAGCGGACCCGGTCCGTCATCGAGAAGTCCGGCTCCTGGATCAGCTTGATCAGGGCGACCATCCGCTCCTTGAAGGTCTCCCCGATGCTCAGCTCCCGGACGGTGGCCTGGTTCTCCTGCATGAACCGGAACAGCGGCGAGGCGTGGATCAGCGCGGAGTGGTAGCGGCGGATGATGCCCTGCTTGGTCTCCATGCTGCGGGGCTGGTCCCGGGCCCAGGAGATCAGCTCGTCGATCGGCCTGGTCAGGTCCTCGAAGACGCTGATCAGGATGTCTTCCTTGGTCTTGAAGTGGTAGTAGAGCGCGGCCTTGGTGACCTCGAGCTTCTCCGCGATCTCGCGCAGCGAGGTCTTCTCGTACCCCTGCTCGGCGAAGAGTTCCAGCGCGACGTCCTGGATGCGCTGGCGGGTGTTGCCGCGGCGCTGCTGTGGCGTGCTGGACATGGGGACTCCTCAAGAACTTACTTGACGCCCGGCTAGTTGGCGTCTACCTTCCTCAGTGTAGACAACTTGCCGGGCGGCAAGTAAGTACCAGGGGAGTGGACATGAGCGAGATTCCGACGAAGAACGAGGCGGGCGCGGGGGCGCCAGCCGCCGCCGTGGCGGACGGGCCCAAGCCGCGCAGCGTCCGCGTGGTCCTGATGGCCCTCATGATCGCGATGCTGCTCGCGATGCTCGACAACATGATCATCGGCACCGCGATGCCGACCATCGTGGGCGAGCTGGGCGGCCTGGAGCACCTGTCGTGGGTGGTCACCGCCTACACCCTGGCCACCGCGGCCTCCACCCCGATCTGGGGCAAGCTCGGCGACATGTACGGCCGCAAGGGCTCGTTCCTCACCTCGATCGTGATCTTCCTGATCGGCTCCGCGCTCAGCGGCATGGCCCAGGACATGGGCCAGCTGATCGGCTTCCGCGCGGTCCAGGGTCTGGGCGCCGGTGGTCTGATGGTCGGCGTCATGGCGATCATCGGCGACCTGATCCCGCCCCGTGAGCGCGGCAAGTACCAGGGCATGATGGCGGGCGTCATGGCGCTCGCGATGATCGGCGGCCCGCTGGTCGGCGGCACCATCACCGACCACATGGGCTGGCGCTGGTCCTTCTACATCAACCTGCCGCTCGGCGCGGTCGCCCTCGCGATGGTGACGGCCGTCCTGCACCTGCCGAAGAACCGCGTCAAGGCGAAGATCGACTACCTCGGCGCCGCGCTGCTGACCGTCGGCATCACCTCCATCGTCCTCGTCACCACCTGGGGCGGCAGCGAGTACGCCTGGGGCTCCGGCCAGATCCTCGGCCTGATCGCCCTCGGCCTGGTGTCCCTCGCCGCCTTCCTCTTCGTGGAGACCAAGGCCGCCGAGCCGGTCATGCCGCTGCACATCTTCCGCAGCCGCAACTTCACCCTGATGTCCGTGATCGGCTTCCTCGTCGGCTTCGCGATGTTCGGCGGCGTGGTCTACCTGCCGCTCTTCCAGCAGGCCGTCCAGGGCGCCTCGGCCACCAACTCCGGCCTGCTGCTCCTCCCGATGCTGCTGTCGATGATGGTCGTCTCGCTGGTGGCCGGCCGGGTCACCACCAACAGCGGCAAGTACAAGATCTTCCCGATCGTCGGCGGCGCGCTGATGGTGGTCGGCCTGATGCTGCTGGCCCAGATGGACACCGACACCTCCCGCTTCGTCTCGGGCCTCTACATGGCGGTCCTGGGCGCCGGCCTCGGCTGCCTGATGCAGATCACCATGCTGGTGGCGCAGAACAGCGTCGACATGAAGGACATGGGCGTCGCCTCCTCCTCCACCACGCTCTTCCGCACCCTCGGCGGCTCCTTCGGCGTCGCGCTGATGGGCTCCCTCTTCACCAACCGGGTGCAGGACACCATGACCGACCGGCTCGGCTCGGCCGGCGCCGGCGCCACCGCGGGCTCCGCCCAGCTGGACGCCGCCAGCCTCGCCAAGCTGCCGGAGGCGGTGCGCGACGCGTACCAGCACGCGGTGGCCGCCGGTACCCACTCGGCCTTCCTGCTCGGCGGGGCGGTCGCGGTGATCGGCTTCCTGGTCTCCTGGTTCGTCAAGGAGGTCCCGCTGCGCGGGGCCGGCCCCGAGGCCCCCGCCGCCGACGCGGCCGCCGCGGACCTGACCAAGCAGCCGGTCGCACACTGACCCGACCGGTCCCGGACCGGCACGAACGCCGGCCGGTCCCCGACCGACCGGCCCCCCCGGTCGCCCGCGCGGCGACCGCCCCAGGTCCACCTCCCCTGGTGGAGCGGCCCCCGGTGCCCCCGTGGCACCCGGGGCCGCAGTGCGGCCGCCCGCCGTCGGCCCGGGTCACAAAGGAAAAGCGACGGGGAAGGAAAGAGTGG